>CADEEU010000076.1:1414-11641 GCA_902826385.1 uncultured Acidobacteriota bacterium
ATGACGGGACCGTGAATGGTTCGCTTTCGGTGACCGTCTCAAACGCGGCCGTCACTAACGCGAATTTCGGAATCGAGCAGCCGCCGACGGCGAACAACAACACCGCTCCGAGCCAGGCCAATCCCGGCCGCACTGTAAACGCTCCGGTTCCTGCGACGATATTTACCGCCGCCGACCCGGCGGGCGGCATGGTTACGTCAATACGTATAACAGCGTTCCCGTCGAACGTGACCAGCATAACGATTAACGGCATTCTCTATACGTCCCTTACGTTTCCTGTGGGTGGTGTTACTGTTCCGACAAATGCTGCGGGCAACCCGACACAGCCGATACTGGTCGATCCGATTGACGGCAACGTTACGGTCGGAATTCCATACGTGGCGATCGACAATGCCGGAGTCGCAAGCGCCCCCGCAACCGCGAGTATACCGTTCGGCGGAGCTTCGATATCCGGTAACGTATTCAACGACCTCAACGGTTTGACCGATTCGACCGTCAACGGTGCGCCGACGAACGCAGGTGGGCCGTTATACGCCAATCTGCTTAACAGCAGCGGCATCGTCCTCCAGACGGTACTTATCCCGCCGGGTGGAAATTACAGCTTTGCAGGTTTGGCAACCGGCAGCTATACCGTTCAGATCTCGACCAATCAGGGAACGCCGACCAACCCGGCACCGGCCACGGCATTGCCCGCAGGCTGGATCAACACGGGAGAAAACATCGGCACCGGAGCGGGAAGCGACGGAACCGTCAACGGCCAACTGCCGGTAACTATCTCTTCGCTGCCGGTCACCAATGCCAATTTCGGCATCGAACAGCCGCCGACGGCCAACAACAACACCGCTCCAACGCAGGTCAATCCTGGCGGGATCAATCAGCTTACGGTCCCGCCGGCGACGTTCACGGGATCGGATCCATCGGGCGGCACGGTGACGTCTATACGCATCACCGCCTTCCCGGCCGGAGTGGCGACACTTTTCATAAATAACATTCCGTACACGCAGGCAACGTTTCCTGTAGGCGGTGTAACCGTTCCGGCCAACACAGCGGGCAACCCGACGCAGTCGATAACGTTCGATCCGCTTGACGGGCCGCGTACGATCAACATTCCGTACGTTACGATCGATAACGCGGGTGTTGCGAGCCTTCCGGCAACCGCTACCGTACCCGTCACGGCGGGAACGACGGCGGGCGACGCCACTATTACCGGCCGCGTCCTCGACGATGAGGGCAGAGGTGCGGCACGCACCATAGTGTTCGTGGACGGCCCGGGCGGTACGGTTAAGACCGCAGTTACCAACCAGTTCGGTTACTATCGACTGGTCGGCCTGGACGTGAACGAGCTCTATCTTGTACGCGTCACCAACAAGCGGTTTACCTATCAGCCGAGGACGGTACAGTTGACGGATGATTTCGTCGGACTGGATTTCGTTCCGGAACAATAGGTACCGTTCACATAAACTTAGCGGTCCGGCGGAATTTAAATTCCACCGGGCCGCTTTTTGTTTATGTGAAATAGTATTTAATTCGCTACGGCTTCCGGTGCAAACTGCGCGAGAAACTCTTCACTCGGCGGTATCGGTTTTATTATGTCGATCATGACCCCGCTCGGGTCACGCGTGATAAAATGTCGCTGGCCGAACGGTTCGTCCCTTAGGGACAAAAGAATCGGCAGACCGTTTTTCTTCGCCCGCTCGAATTCGGCATCTACATCCTCGATCTCGAAATTAATAAGCATTCCCGAAACATATCCGCGGCCCGATTCGGGAATCGTTTCGTGATGGCCGTCGAGAATAGCGATGTTGACTTTCTCGTCTTCGGCCGATTGCAGGTGAACGTACCAATCGCTGTCGAACATCTTCTTAAAGCGAAAATTCCTTACGTAAAAATCTGCGGTCTCGGTTACGCTGGCGGTCATTATTACCGGATAAAATTGCGTGCATTTCATTAGTACTATTGCCTCCCAAAGTTTATTTACATACAATATGCATGTATGTGTACATTAACATACAGTCTGTATGTATGCAAGAGGAAATTAAAAGAATACCGAACCGTGAAAGAAGCGAGGCGATGCGGGCGTCATTGATTGCCGCGGCACGAGAATTATTTGTCGAAAAAGGCTATGCCGAGACAAGCACGCCCGAGATAGTTGCGGCCGCGAACGTTACGCGCGGTGCTCTGTATCATCACTTTGCGGACAAGTCCGACCTTTTCTTCGCCGTCGTTCGTCAGGCGGCGCAGGAAGTAGCGGACGAGATCGAACGGCGTTCGGTTGATTCAGGTTCGCCCCTCGAAAGTCTGATGAGCGGGACCGAGGCCTTCTTCAACGCAATGTCGGAACACGGCCGCTCACGGCTGATCCTGATCGAGGCCCCTGCCGCGCTAACGCCTGAACGCTTCCTTGAGATCAGCGATCTCGCCGGTGCCGACGAACTCCGCTCAGGCCTGGACGACGCCTTGTCCGCAACCCCTAAAAAAGAAGCTCCACGCGAAGAACTAACCGACATCCTCTCCGCTGCCTTCGACCGCGCCGCCCTCGCCGTAGCCAACGGCGGATCAGAAAAAAAATACAAAACCGCAATCGCCTTCGTCCTAAAACGTTTGGCCGCCGAATGATTCCCGTCGTCATCTCGACTTTTGCTCTGGATGGCAATGCTAAAAGCCCACGTTTACGCTAAACGACATGCTTCGTCCCGCGAAATTGTCGATTTGGGCGCCGTTGATGGTGACGATACCGCCGTCCGAATAGGCCGAGAGGGACCTAAGAAAATTCGGTGAAGCCATGTTTCCGATCGGGGTTCCTTTATTCACGATATTGAAAACATTGTTCATGCGCAGGCTGAAACCTATCGTTTGTTTCGGCGGCTTTTTGTTCTTTTTGTCTTCGTTAAAGCCGAAGGTTTTTGAGATCGAGGAATTAAAGATAAAGATCGTTTTGCCGCGTCCCAAGTTACGCGGGATCAGCTTGTCGTTCGGCGAAGGGTTTGGGTCGAGGATGCCGTACTGGGTCGAGATCAAACCAGGTTTGTTCAGGTCTGAGGCAAACGATGGCCGTTCGCTGTAAAATCCGTCACCGTTTGCATCGCGGCCGGTCGTTATGTTGAATTTCGTTCCGGTGCTGATCGAAAAATCGCCGCCGAGATAGATCTTGTGCGGCAGCGTAAAGTAATAATATCCGCCCGCACTGTGAACGCCGTCGAACGAAGTCGGAGCGAATTCCTCGCTGAAATCGTACGGGTCGAACGACGAACCGCTGCCGCTGACGACGTTGTTTTTCGATCGCGTGTACGAGTACCTAAGATTTGCAAACAATTTTTGCGACTGCGGAAAACCGAGATTGATATTTATTCGATTTGTCGTTGCCTGCCCGACGGACCGCGTTTCGTAAATGTTCCCGACATTGCCAAAAGGCCGAACGGCTGCCGATGGATTCAGTGGATTGTACGTCCCGGCAAGCGGAGCATTTATGTTTTGCGTAAATGCCTGCCGCAAGGTTTTGCCGCGAGAAAATGTGGTGTTCAGCGTAAAGCCTTTCGGCATTTTCTTCGAAACCGTAATGTTAAATAAAGACTGATACGGCGTTTCGAACTCGTCCCCGATGAACCTTTGCGTTCGCGGCAAAGCGAACTGCTGAAGCAGATCGACCGTCGGAACATTCGGATAAATGTCCAGAATATTCGTCTCGGTTATCAGATACTGAATGCGGTCGGGGTCGCTTGCCTGACGGATGCCGACGGTGCTGTTGAGCGCGAACCTTGTATAAAAAAGTCCGTAGCCGATGCTGATGCGCGGCAGAGTATAGATGGCTTTCTGTTTGTCCTTCGCCTTCGGGGCCCAGATAATGCCGATACGCGGTGCCAGGTTGAAATTGCTGGCGACGTTGGTCTGATTTTCGTAGCGTACGCCGAAGCTGGCCGCAATCGTCTCAGAGATCTTGTAGCTGTTCTGGACATAGAAACCGAAGTCGTATTGCGAGGCGCTCAGTTCAGGATCGCCGCCGGAGATAGTGAACTGATTCGCACCGCCGCCAAGTTCGCGGATTCTTTGATTAGTAAACCCAAGCTGCCTGAAAAGAAGTGTCCGTCTGTAGCTTTCCAAACTGTTTATCTGCGTCCTGAGCACCGACCCGTCGGCATTCAACACCGGATTATTGTTTGCATCAAGGACCGGTGCCGTCCGGCCGCTGAACGTGTAGGTGCCGCCAAAATTATTCGCCGAAGTCTGGTCGATCTGTTCGCCGCGAAAACGAAATCCGAAACCGAGCGTGTATCTGCCCATTTGCCACGTGGTGTCGTTGCTTGCGTCGAACCGCAAGGTCCCGTTCGAATTATTCTGCTGTGAACCGCCGCCGAAAAATGCGTCAAGAACATTTATCGCCGGGTCACCGCTGCCGCCAAAACTCTCGCTGCCCGAATACGTGGCGAAAAATCTGGTCTGACTCACAACGTTCGGGTTTACCAGATATGTTTCCGAAAACTGGAAATAGTGATTTTGAAAATTACCGTCATTGGCACGGCTGGGAAGCGAGAAACCGCCGGTGTTTTGATTCTCCGACCGACCGGCCATTAAGTAGTAATAAAAGTAAAGCTTGTGTTTCTTGTCCGGATCGGCATTGACGGTAAAACTTAAAGTCTGCGAACGAGTCGGCGTTGCCAGCGTTTGCTTAAACTCGGCCGGCCGCAGATTTGAATCGAGCACGACGGCGTTGATCACCGAGCTGGAATCGTTTTCGCTTCGGCTGCCGAAAGAATAGAAATTCGCCTTCTTACTGAACAGCGGCCCCGAGAAGCTGAAGAAATAGCTTCTCGATTGATAAGGCACGCGCCTGCCGATAAACGGATCGGCCGCGTTCAATCGCGAATCGGCAAAGCTGTAACTGAGATAGGTTCTGAACCTATCCACATTCGAACGTGTAAAGATATCGATGCCGCCGCCGAAAGGGCTGTCGTATTGCGCTGAGAACACGTTCTGATTTACCCGCACCTGCTGGATCGCGGCTTTCGGCGGGATCTTTCCGCCCTGCACGCCGTTGACGCTGATCGGAAGATCTTCGCCCGTCGCGGCTTCGCCTATTCTTTTTATCGCACGCTCCAGTTCTTCCTGATTGTCCGGCAGCTTTGCTATCTCGTCCTCATTCAGCACCACGACCGCTCCGGCACTCTCGGCGGTGACGGCCTCTTCTTCGGCGATATCGACCTTTGACTCGATCGGTGCAACCTCAAGCGTGATCTCTATCCGCTGTATTTGTCCGGCCCGCACCTTCAGGTCGCGGCTGCTGTGCGACTTAAAGCCATCAGCCGAAACGACTATGTCATATGCTCCATCCGGTATCTTTAATATCCGAGCGACGCCCTTTGTGTCCGTCACGGCATTTCGAATCGGATCTTGAGCCCTTCCGTCGGCTCTAGTCAGCGTGATCTCGGCATCGGTTATCGTGCTGTCGAACTGGTCTTTTACCTCTGCAATCAGCTCGCCTTCGCTGCTTTGTGACAGGGAAGTCTGGACTAAAACGAAGACACACAAAATCAATGTAGTAATTTTATGGAGGTGAGGAATCGTATAGCTTCTCATCATGGGCTTTTTTAATGAGACCTGCGACAAACGAAATTATACACGCGACCGAAGATAATTTGTTGCATAACGATTATTCACTTTTCTTGGCCGTCCGTCCGGAACGGTGCTAAGTTACGGCACTATCAAGCTTGAAAATTCCTTCACCATCTGTCTAATCTATGCAACAATGTGCCGTCAGGTTAAGAGCGATATAACGCCTTGCCTCAGGTCTTTGAATGAATTGGTCAAGCGATGTTCAGGGAATCGGCGCGCGGACGGATTGAATTAAAAATCGCAAAAACGCCGATTTTTGTTTCGGCGTGTTCCACTTGTTCCACCCACGCCGTGGAACAAAAATGGGCTTTTTTGACCGTGGGACGGATGTTTTCACGAAAAACGTCGATTTTTGCGCCACCTTGCGCCGCCTGCGCCGGCACACGCGGCGCGGCGCAAAAATGGGCAAAAATTGAGGCGCTCTACGAAGAGTCCAGCAAACTTGATTCGGAAAATGTGAATGTCTCGTTAAGGGAGCGATCAGGGTTGGTCGACACGCTACAGAACGTCCAGATACGATACGTGGCTGGTGTATCGCACGAATACAAAACCTACAGAAAAACAAGGTGTCTTCAAGTGGCACCGCAGTTGCTTCTAGTCAGCGTGAACAAGTATCAGAAATTATTAACATGGAGGTTTCATGCTTACTAAAATCAAAACAAACGCTCTTACGCTGGGAACAATCGGGCTAATGGTCTTTGCCGCCGCGGTCTATCTGACCGCATGCGTGGCTTCAACATCAGGAATCGGCGGACCGACAATTGCGCAGGCGGCGCCGACACCGACGCCGGAACCGTCACCTACACCGTGCACCACAGACGATCCGAAAAAACCGTGTCCCACCCCGACACCTTCACCGACTCCTCGTCCAACGATGGAGCCCTAGTGTTTGACTTATTCTTTGAGAAGATTGGGAAGGTCCGGGATGATCGGTTTGTTGTGGAGTGGCAGATCATCCCGGCAATCAAAAATTTAAAGAGGCCGCCTTAATTCGACAGCCTCTTCGCCAAAGGGTAAGAATGTGCAAATTGCTAACGATCTCGTCCGCTTAGTTCGAGAGTTATGGTTGCTGTATCGCAATTTGCAGGAGCATTTATCTCGCAAATTCGGTACTGGATATTGTAAGTACCCGACGAGGTTCTGGTTGCGACGGAAACGGCTCCGGTCGAGGTATTTAGCGTGATTCCCGAAACCGGTGGCGTGACCTGCGAAATACGAACCGCAGCAGTCGTCGCTCGAACCCCGTTAAAGGTGTCGTTTGCGAGTACACTCGCGATCGGAGTGCTAGCAGTTTTCGAAGAAGCTCGGGCGTAGTCGTTCACCGCGTCGATCACATAATTTCTAACTACGATCGAGGCGGTCGCTTGATCACAGTTTGCAGGATCGGTTACGTCGCAGATTCGATAGACGACTGAGTAAGTTCCTATTGAGCTTCCCGCGGCAACATCAACCGAACCGTCATTCAGGTCGAGCGTTAGGCCTGGATTTGCGGGCGTTACGGAAACCAAGGATAAAGTCACGTTCGCGGTCGTCGCTTGATTTCCGCTTAGCCTGTCGTTTGCCAGTACGTTCGCCACTGCCGCACCGCCTGTTGATGGCGATGCCCAGCCTGAATCGTTGACAGCATCTACGACATAAGGATTTACTCTTACGGTTACGGTCGCATCATCGCAGCTTGATGCGTCGGCGATTCCGCATATCCGGTAGATCAGCGAATATGTTCCCGCAGGCGTTATGGCCACAACATCGACCGAGCCATCTGAAGCATCCAGCGAGATGCCGTTGTTAGTCGTCGAAATCTGGGTCATCGATACGTTCGCGGTTGTTGCTCGAACGCCGTCTATCCAGTCGTTTGCCAGAACATTGGCAACTGCAACACCGCCATTCGGTGAAGGTACGCTGCCGGAATCGTCGTACGCGAACGCTCCGGGACCGGTAGCCCGCCATAACCAAAGGCCGCGAAAGCCCGAGCTTTCATCCGGATTCGATGTCGGCCCAACACCGAAACCACCGTCGATGGAAACGTTTGTATTGCCCCAGCCAACCGAACCGAAAATCGGAAGGCCGTTTTCGTCTGTGGTTGACGTCCAGCCCGCGCCGTGAGCGCCGCATTGGTAAGTGCCGCAAAATGAAAATGTCGGACGAAACACCGACAGAAATGTCTGGGCGGTGAAGAAATACTGCATACCGCCAACCGACCGGTTTGTTTCCATTGCCGGTTCGTAATAGCTGAAAAGCCTTAGGACCTGAGTATCGGTTGCCCAAACCCACTCGTTAAAGCTTCGGCCTGCAACTACACCTGAACACGACGACACGCCGTCTTGTGGACAGATCTGCGCCGCCTGATTCCAGGTCATCCCGACAGAAGGCTGCAGCTGCATCCACTCTTTTCCGTGACCGTCATTTACGGTGGCGTTGGTCTGTGCTGTCGTTGTGCCCGCCGCGGCAAAGACGAGGATCGTCAATAGAACGATGGAAATAAGTGATCGATGCAGCGGCCGTCTTTGGTACGAAACCGCTATCGAATATCGAAAGTCGAATAACATCTTTGTTCCTCCGGAAGATGGAGTTCATTTGATCTCCATCGTTAGATTTTGTAGATCAAAGGACAACTTTCGCAGGTCCGGTGAAGGGAAGTTATAGTCGGCCTCTTTTCACAGTGCCGTTGCGGGAGCAAAAAAGACGATTGGTTACGAAAATGGTTGCGGCGGGAAGATTCGAACTTCCGACCCAGAGTTTATGAGACCCTTGCTCTACCGCTGAGCTACGCCGCCCTGTAAAGCTGTCCGACAAACGTCAGTTTGTCGCGAGTTCGTAAACTGAAGTTTGCGTGACAATTTATTGGTCCGCCGGGTGGGATTCGAACCCACGCATCCCTCGCTTAAAAGGCGAGTGCCTTAAACCAGCTTGGCCACCGACGGCCGTTATGAAATACGGTAGGCAAACGCGGCGCTCGAAACGCTTTTTAGGCACGGGACAAATAGGGTCCGTTGCGGACCGAGACAGGAAATTCACTCCCGCACCCTGACGTTTCAACCGCCCGCGTTTGTTTTTGGTAAGACCGTTTAGTAAATTTTCGATTTGCGAATTTCGACTTTCAACCGTTGCCGGCCGCTTCCACGATGAAGCGGCCGGTTGCGCGTGGGAGGTCTAGTGAACGGCCGCAGCGGCACGAGTGTGCTGCTGCGTGGTCTGACGTTCGTTGATGATGGCGATCTCCTTTTCGATCGCATCGCGAAAAGCGTTCACGACCTCGGCAAGTTTGTTTGCCTTATGCAAACTATTGTCGCGGTCTTCGGCCGTTGCGAGCGAGAAATGCAGCTCGATCTCATCGTGACAAGAGGCGAGTTCGAAAATGACTTCGCTGCCGCTGCGATGATCGTCGCAGCAGAAAGGCTTTTCGCTCGTGTCCTCGACCATGGCGATTATGTAAGCTCGCCAGTTTGTGTAAGTGTTCAGAAACTCGCGTCGCTGAACATGGTATTTCTTGCTCATTTTCTTTTCCTTAAATTCTTTGTGCTGAAAAAAAGTTGATCGTTTCGATGCGACGTGTTTTCAGCGAACTAGGAAAAGCTGAACATTCACGTCGCGGACAAACTGCGTCTGATGAGTGCAAACATAGGATTTTCTCCTTTAACGAACTGGCTACCCGCCAGGGCAAGGCTTTAACGGTTAACTTGGTGGACGCTCCTGGTATTGCGCCAGGCTCTTCGGATCTTCAAACCGACGCTGATCTATCTCAGCTAAACGTCCACAAAAATGGCGGGACCGAACGGACTCGAACCGTCATGGTCTTCGTAGACAGCGAAGTGCATAAGCCTTTCTGCCACGGCCCCATGTGAAAATTTCGATTTTCGATTTGCGAATTCCAATTGAAGAACGAAATCGCAAATCTAAAATCGCAAATCGCAGGTGGATTGGGTGGAACGGCGGGATTTGAACCCGCATCGTCCGCATTCACAATGCGGTGCTTTGCCGGTTAAGCTAAGTTCCACGTGAAAACTCTTCGGCTCAAGGGAAGACGCTCGGCATTAGCGTCTTCCCGGAACGCTCGGCGACAAAATTGAAACGGCGTGAAGATACCTGCGAGGAAATATCTTGATGGACGAATGTTGAGCGTAGTAAAATATAGAGGCTTACTTCGTCGCTTCCAATTCGAATAACCCCAACAATGAACTTTCACAACATACCTACTTTTTCCAATTTTTCCGTTTCCGGAGGAGAGACTAATTTCTCTTATTCGGATCCGCAGCGTCTAGAGAAACCCCCTATTTGCATCAAGTGCGGGAGCGGCTCTCGTGTTAAGACCCGCTTTCTAAACTACCAATACGCTCCAAAAGCCGCTTACGTCGGACTATTGCTGGGACCGGTCATCGGACTGATCCTTCTAGCTGCCACATCCGCCCACCATAAGATCGTTGTTCCTTATTGCCGAACCTGTTGGTGGCGATATCAAATTGCGGGACTTGCAGTCGGCGCGACGATGATTGTATTTCTCGCCGCGATCGTTGGCGGTATTGCAATGATGCTCCAGTTTGATTCGGGCTATTTGTGCTTTCCGTTACCGATAATTTCCTTAACCTTAGTGGCTGCGGCCGCAGTTGTCCGCAACCGCTTTCT
>CADEEU010000077.1 GCA_902826385.1 uncultured Acidobacteriota bacterium
AGGGAAAGTGTGTTCGGTTGGCCCAAGGCGATTTTTCGCGAAAGACCGAGTATGCGGGTGATCCAGCTGAGATCGCCTTGCGGTTCTCCGACGCCGGCATTCGGCGGCTGCACATGGTCGACCTTGACGGAGCGAAAAACGGAAAACCGCAAAATCTGTCAACGCTTGAAAGCGTTGCCGCAAAGTCGGACCTTATCATCGACTACGGCGGCGGAGTCAGAACGGAGCAGAATGTTAACGAAATCCTTTCGGCAGGTGCCGTAATAGTGAACGTTGGAAGCATTGCTGTGCAGCAACCCGACCTTTTGATCGGATGGGCGACAAAATACGGAGAAGACCGTTTTCTGCTTGGTGTCGATTCTCGTAATGGCAACGCTGCGATAAACGGTTGGCAAACAAGAACCGATATACCGATCATCGACGTGCTTCGTAAATTTTCCGAAGCAGGCATTAAAAACGCGTTTGTGACCGATGTCGGCCGCGACGGCATGATGGCGGGACCCGCGGTAAATCAATATAAAACGATCAAGAAAGAACTGCCTGACCTCAACCTGATAGCCAGCGGCGGCGTTCGCAATATGGAAGATGTCGAGAGGGTTGCTGAAATCGGCTGCACCGGCGTCATCATCGGCAAGGCGATTTACAAAGGACGTATAACCTTAAAGGAAATCTCGGAATATGTTGGCAAAACGAATAGTTCCCTGTCTTGATGTAAAAGATGGCCGCACGGTGAAGGGCCTGAACTTCGTCGGCCTTCGCGATGCGGGCGATCCAGTTGAGCTGGCTGAAAAGTATTCTGCCGACGGAGCGGACGAGCTTGTTTTTCTCGACATTTCAGCTACGAACGAAGGCCGGAAAACGTTTCTTGATCTGGTCGGCGAGATCGCGGCTGTGATCGACATCCCTTTTACCGTCGGCGGCGGCATATCGTCGGCAATGGATATCGGGAAACTGTTGGAAGCAGGTGCAGACAAAGTTTCCATTAACACTGCGGCTGTCAAAGAGCCGGCTGTCCTGACGACCGCTGCAAAAGAGTTTGGTTCCCAGTGCATAGTTCTTTCGGTCGACGCCAAGCGCCTGAATGGTTCGTGGAAGGTCTTTACCAACGGCGGTAAGGCCGCGACCGAAATTGACGCGATCGAATGGATTAAGGCCGGTGTAGATCTGGGTGCGGGCGAGATTTTGCTGACCTCCATCAACGCGGATGGTACTAAGAAGGGGTTCGATATCGAACTTACTCGCGAAGTATCTTCCTCGGTTTCTGTTCCTGTCGTTGCGTCTGGCGGAGCAGGAAGTGCGGACGATTTCGCCGATGTTTTTGTCCGCGGGAAAGCCGACGCCGCGTTGGCCGCAAGCATATTTCATTATGGCGAAATTACGATCGGCGATCTGAAATCCTTCCTGCGGATGCGAGGGCTGGAGGTGCGACTATGAATCTCGATTTCGAAAAGTATGCGAACGGTTTAGTGCCGGCAATCGTTCAGCACGCCACTACGCACAGCGTTTTAATGCTCGGCTTTATGGACCGTGAAGCCGTAGAAAAAACACTGGAAACAGGCCGGGTGACGTTCTATTCTCGTTCAAAAGAACGACTCTGGACAAAGGGCGAAACAAGCGGTAATTTTCTGAAAGTCGTGGCGGTCAAACCGGACTGCGACAACGATACACTGCTCATAACTGCACATCCGCTCGGCCCCGTTTGCCATACGGGCGATGCGACCTGCTTTGGTGTCGATGACGAAGAGAAATCTTCCACTGATTTTCTGACAGAGCTCGAGCAAACTATCCGCAATCGTCGCGAAAATCCAACGGAGAACTCTTACGTCGCAAAGCTCTTTGCAAAAGGTCTAAATAAAATTGCACAAAAGGTTGGAGAAGAAACGGTCGAAACCGTAATTGCGGCTAAGGACGATAACGTGGAGGCGTTTAAGAACGAGGCCGCGGATCTGCTATTTCATTTTCTGGTCTTGTTGAATAAAAAGGATTCAAAACTCGCCGATGTCATCGAAATTCTTCGGACGCGGCAGAAAAATTAGCTTCACATCTAATCGCAAGCTGTTGAAAAAGATTTGTTCTAAGGAGAAAAACAAATTTTCAATCTAAATTATCAATCGTAAATTATTCCTAATTGTTCATTGAGATAATTTATAGTTGCCAATGCGGATTGATTTCCGGCACAGATCACGAGTCACTTAACGATGCCGCGTTTTGACGATTCAATGAACTCTACAAGCAGATCTACCTCTTTACAGTCCGTTACCTCTTCGCGAATTTTTTCGACTGCCTGCGTCGTGTTCAGCTTTGCAGAAAGCAGCAGATGAAATGCGTGGCTGAGTTTTTTTATCGTTTCGGGCGTGTAGCCTCGGCGCTTCATCCCGACGCGGTTCAGGCCGTAACATTTCGCGTGATTGCCCTGGATAATCGCGAATGGCGGAGCGTCTTTCACGACAACCGAATAACCACCCACAAAAGCTTCCAGCCCGACGCGGCAAAATTGGTGAACACCGGAATATGCCCCGACGTTTGCCCGGTCGGCTATTTCGACATGCCCGGCGAGTGTAGCTGCGTTGGCCATGATGACATTGCTTCCGACCTGACAGTCATGGGCCACATGGGCCTGCGCCATCAAAAGATTGTCGTCGCCGATCTTCGTCAAGCCGCCGCCGCCGGCAGTGCCGCGGTGAACGGTGACGAATTCCCGAATTTGATTTCGCTTTCCAATCTCGACAGCCGTTACCTCACCACCGTATTTGAGGTCCTGCGGAGCCAAACCGATGGACGCAAAGGGAAAGACTTGCGTACCTTCACCTATCGACGTTCGACCGTCGACGACGACATGCGATTCCAGCCGGACGTTGTCGGCCAGCGTTACGCCTTCGCCTAACGTGCAAAACGGCCCGATATGACATCCGTCGCCGATTTGGGCCGACGCGTGCACGATCGCGGTTTCGTGAATGAATACGGCCATAGAAAAAAAGGAAAGACCTAAAGGTTGGAGGGCCGGCCGGCGATGACGCTCATTATCTCGGCCTCGGCCGTAACGTTGCCGTTTACTGTAGCCACGCCCTTCATCCGCTGCATCTTGCTGCCGATGCGCAGAGCTGTTACTTCAAGCATTAGCGTGTCACCCGGCACCACGGGTTTCCTGAAACGAGCGTTCTCAATACCGCTAAAGAATGGAATTTTCGCGTCGCGGTCCTCAAACTCGCGCAAGGCAAGAATTGCCCCAACCTGGGCCAATGCCTCGATCTGTAAAACCCCGGGCATGACCGGTGCTCCCGGAAAATGTCCAACGAAAAAGTGCTCGTTTGCAGTGACCTGTTTAACGCCGACAATGCGGACGCGCGGTTCCAGCTCAACGATCCTGTCCACGAGCAAAAACGGATAGCGGTGAGGCAGAATTTTCTGAATTGCAACCGAATCGTAGACGATTTCCGAATGCGTCATAAAGTAAAAGTCAGAAGCCAGCAGAAGAAACACTTCAACCGACCACTGACTTATATCGAACTAAAGTAGTGATTACTTAGGCGCCGCTGTCGTCGCCGTTCCAGCCGGACGGGCATTGTAGAACGTGATGAATTCTTTCGTCACATCGTACTTGTCGTCGAACCCCATCAAAATACCGGCTTCCTCAAGCTTTGCGCCATCGAGGATCATCGCATAACCTTTCTGTCTTGCAAATTCGTTCAGGTTCTTGATAATGTCGGCGTAAATAGGTCCTACAACCTGCTGGTAGCGACGTTCGTACTTGGTCTTGCCGTCTTCCTGCAGACGCTTGATCTCGATCTCAAGGTTCTGGGCCTCTTCAACCTTGGCCGAGAGATTCGACTGGTTATTCGCCGCCGGAACGCCCGCCGGTGCAGGCTGTTGAAGCTTTTGAATTTCACCAGCCAACGTCTGGTAACGAGTTCTCTTTGTCGTTATCTGGTCGTTGATCGGCTTGAACTCGGGGTCGAGGCTGTTCAGCGCATTTCTGAACTTGGTGATACCAGCCTTATCGTCGGCAAAAGCGTTAACGTTTACCAGGCCGATCTTGCCGGGACCGGTCGCGGCCGGAACGGCTCCCTGACCAAAGGCGGAAACCGCGAACGCCAGCGAAACGGCAAAGCAAACGGCTATGAAACTAAATCTCTTCATCTTATCTAAAACTCCTTAAATCTTGCTGAGCAATGACTGCTTGAAAGCGGACTACTGTATTTGAAACAAATTTTGACTAAATTGTTGCCTGTTGTGATCAACTACGCGTGAAAGAGTGGAATATTATGTTATTTAGGGCCGAATTGTCAATTTTTTCGACCCGCATTTACGACCAAAGGTTCAAAACTAGAAGGTTCGCCCAACCGTAAACCGAAATCCGTTGCGTTTGCCCGGCAGGAAAATACCCGGCAGTTCTTCGGTAAACCCGAGACGCGCGTTCGGATTGTAATAGTAGATCAGGCGGAACGGCACATTTACGACCGGAACCTGTACGCGGAATTCAAGCCCTACGCTCGACTTAAAATCGCCCAGTTTTCCAAACGCACTGTCATCCACCCTTAGAAGCGAATTCTGCTGTGCCTCGCCCCTGATGAAGAGCGGAGAAACGCCTGTCGGCAAGCGAAATAAGGGACACTGGCCGCCCTCTCTGCTGCAAAGCTCCGCAAAGTCGCCGGCACTAAGGATGCGGTCGCCTGACGCGAGGTACATCAATCCCGGGATTAAAGAGCTGATTCGCGCATCGATCTCAGGGTTATTATTTAGCACCAATTGCGACAGTCTTCCCGCTCCAAGAAATGTATCGTCGGGCAGAAATTCGCTGTCGATCCGCTGTATGCCGGTTTTTCGAAGGTTGAAGACGCTGCCGACGTCGGCAAAAACGGCAATGGTCGCCGGGCCGAATATCGGAACTCTGTATTCAAAATTTCCCAAAATCTGCGTGTCGCCGCCGATAAAACGATAGTTTCTAGAAAATAGAGCGGCGTTCGGGCCATCGGGCCCGGTGAGAAGGCCTAACGGCGCAATCTCGTTTCTCGTGCGTTCCGAAGCTATCGGCGCCGGCGTAGCCGTGCCCGAAATATTCTGAGAAACCACGATGTTTCGCGCCGTGACATATGTATCGAACGGAGCAATTGGCCCGATGCTTCGTGAGTTGTAACCACGAATGTCGTTCTCGCTGCCGAGGAAATATCTTTCGTACGCCGGCACGCCGCCGACGAAAGCAATCGAATTAGCGTTCCTGACAGTGTCGGTCAGCGCAAAAGCTCCGATCGTGCCGGCCTGAATTCTGAACGCAAAAACCTCAGGGTTCTTCGAGCGTTTTCGACGCACGGGAATGAACTTTGAGAATGTGACGTTTGGTTGATACGCACGAACATCACCACCCAAACCTGCCAACGCAAACGAAAGGGCCAATTGAGTACCGCGAAGAGTGTCGATGCCGTTCTCAGCCGGTTGACGAGTATCGTAAACGAACGAACCCGTTATGCGGCTGGTAATAATGTTCGGTTGTTCGTAGATGATCGGGATACGCTGCGACGGGTCGGCCGATTGGTTGATCGGCGGGTCGGAGATCGACGTAGCCGAAAACTGGTACGTCAAACCAACACGCGAAAACTGCGTGAACGCTCGTTTCTTAAATGCCAGTTCGGACAGCGGTGCGGTTGCAAACACGCTTGCGCCATAGGTCGTTTGCGTAAACAGGTTGCTCTCGTCAGTTACGATCTGCCCAAGCGGATTGAACAGGTCGGTAAGAACGTCGGTATTCTGGGTCAGGAAAGTGCCCTCGCCAAAAAACCTGTATCGCGACGCGAACAAAGAGAATCCGACCGAAATCGGCCTGTCGCGGAAGTATGGCTCCTGGTAAGAAATCTGCAGGCTTTGCTGACGATTTCCCGC
This sequence comes from uncultured Acidobacteriota bacterium, assembly GCA_902826385.1. Lineage (GTDB taxonomy): Bacteria > Acidobacteriota > Blastocatellia > Pyrinomonadales > Pyrinomonadaceae > OLB17. The sequence goes on from CADEEU010000077.1 coordinate 5,875, forward strand.
ACCGACCGAGAACGACAAAATCTCGCCTCGTCCGGCAAGGTTGTTCGTTGAATACTCAAGTCCGAAGAACGATCCGCCGATGCCCGAGACGCCGCCGTTAAACGAGATTTGCTGGCGGCCTTTTTCTTTGATCTTTACAAGCAGATCGACGTCGCCCTGTTCTTCATCGGTTTTGATCTCGACATCCTGTTCTTTATCGATCGGGTCGAAATATTGAGTTTGGTTCAGGCGGGCAACCGAAATTTCAAGGTAACGCGAGTTATAAATGTCGCCCTCATTGAGCAGAAACTCGCGCCGCATCACTCGGTCGCGGGTGAATGTATTGCCCGTAAATTCCAGGCGGCGAAGAGTGAATTGCTTCCCTTCTTCGATCCTGATCGTAATGTCGACAATTCCTTCGTTCGGGTTTGCCGCGTTGTCGCGATAGGTCGGATCGGGCTCGGCGCTATAGTTTACGAACCCCTGCTGGCCGTATACGTTCTTGAGATTCTCATAAACGCCTTCCTGCAAACGTTTTCCGTCAGCGATCTCGCCTTTCTGCAAACCGAGATAAGAAAGAATCTGTTGTTCGGAGAAAATCGAGTTTCCTTCAACCTTTAACTCGCCGACACGGAAGACCTTTCCTTCTGTCACCGGAACGACAATGCGGAGCGTGTCGTCCTTCGAAGAAATTAAAGGAAGCGGCAAATCGATCAGCGGGATAAAATCCGTACGTTTTACGCCCAGCCCGACAACTTCGGGATCGCCGATGCGGGCCTGGAAATATCCCTTGGAACGCATGTAAGCCAAAACGTTTTTATTGAGGTCGTATTCAAGTTTTCTAAGGTCGAGGATATCCTGTCCCTTGAAACGCGAGATCAGGCCGGTTTCTTTTACCAGCGTCAACGCGTTTCGAAGCTCGCCGTCCTTGAACTTTTCATTACCCTCGAAATCGATTTCAACAATGCGTGAGCGGTTACCCTGAGCGACTTCGAATGTGAGGGCGATCGACGTGGCGGAAACTTCCTCTTCTTTAACCTCAACAGAGGCATTCGGATATCCTTTGCTAGCCAAAAGCTCACGCAGCACACGCGTTGCACCACGAGCCTTTACCGGATCGTAAACCGATTCTTTCGAGATACCGACACGCTGTTCGCGAAACGCTTTCAGAATGTCCGACTCGGTTATCGCCTTTGATCCCGTAAATTGAAGATCGCGGATGATCGGCAGCTCGCGGACCTCGAATATCACATTTACACCGCCGCGGACGCCCTCGGTCGTGATAACGCGCGTGGCCGTTTTGTCAAAGAAGTTCAACGACAGAAGCTCTTTCAGATCACGCTCGAGCCCGGCCGGATCGTAAACATCGCCGGCCCGTGTCTTGATGTAATACAACAGGTCGTCGTCACGCAGACGGCGGTTGCCCTGAATGTCGACGTTTTCAACTATTTGCTGCTGAACTGAGGAGGAGATTTCATTCGCATTGGTAATGACTTTCGCCTGAACCGGGGCTGCCAGAAAGGCGGATGCCACGAGTACAAGCCCGAATGCGCTGAATTTGAACATAAAAATGATTATTCCCTTATGCCGCGGTTATGATTGCTAGCTTTCTGGAGTCCTGAGACCTCTTGAACTCTTAAGTACCGCTAAATCTTATACTTAAGCCGACAAGTCGGCCGGAATCAGGCGATATTGCTCTGTCGGAAAATTACTCAACCTATGATTCGACGAACCAATCCGAGGTTGCCTTTTCCAAGCCTGCTTCACAAACTTCCGAATTATACAGGTAAAAAATGAAAAAACGAAAAGGGCAGACCTGCGTAAGCTCCTTCACGGATTAAGTGCTATCGATTCCGTAAACGCCCGAGCCAACGGAATTTGTGAAGAAGAAAACTCTTGCGGCTTACCAAGAAAGACGATCCTGCCTTTTTCCATCAACGCGATTCGGGTCCCGAGGAGCATTGCCTCGTGAAGGTCATGGGTCACAAAGACGGCGGTTTTACCGAGATCACGGACCAGGCGGGCGAATTCTTTTTGTAGGCTGGTCCGAGTTATAACGTCCAGAGCGCCGAACGGCTCATCCAGCAGCACAATATCGGGGTCGGCAGCGAGCGCACGGGCAACTCCTACGCGTTGTCGCTGGCCGCCGGAAAGTTCGTGCGGAAAGCGCTCGGCAAATTTTGTCGGGTCGAGGTTTACGAGCGAGAGCATTTCCCGTACTCGGGCATCTGTCGTTACCCGGTCCCGGCCCAGAAGCTCCAAAGTCAGTCCTACATTTCTCGCGATGGTGAAGTGTGGAAACAGGCCGCCTTCCTGAAGGACGTATCCGATGTGACGCCGAAGCTCGATTTCGTTCCAGTCGGTCGTTCGCCTGCCCTCGACGAACACCTCTCCACCCGTCGGGTCGATCAGCCGGTTGATCAGCTTCAGCGTCGTCGTTTTCCCGCAGCCCGATTCGCCGAGCAGGATCAAAACCTCGCCTTTTTTGATCGAAAGATTAAGGTCGTCAAGAATCGTATTGCCACTGACTGCAAAACTTACTGAACGAAGCTCGACAATAGACTCTCCAATTTCCCCCATGTATCCAAATCTTATCACGGAGGACGTCGGATAGAGCGTGTGCCGGCCTCAACGGCAAATCAACGCGGTCCTAAGGGGATTCCCTTATATTTTTTACGTGGGTTCCCGATATTCCTGGCAAGACCCTTCGCTTAAACTCCTTGTACTAAGCATATGGAACGCTCTGGTTTCCGGCGACTTTTTGAGATTAGCGAGGTTTTGAGACGCCGGGTAGGCAGACTGAGGTGGAAGGCGGTAAGTCAGGGCAGAGTTTCTGCCCTGACTTACGGTCGGTCGTCAACGCTTTTTTCTGAATGAGCGAGTCAACAGCTTGGCAGAAGAAGATTATTATCCCTCACCCCTCTCCCGTTACTTTATCTTTCGGTACCGGTCACCCCATCTGGTACTGCAGGAAAGATAAAGTGAAGGAATCGATGATGAGTGGTTTGCCCACGAATCAGGCTGCTCCCGCTTGCCTGATTCAGCATCGCGTATCAAACGCCGTTTACAAGGACGGCGTTTGATCCCCTTCCTTCTCCAGGATCGACAATAATCCGTGTTAAAATTTACGTACCGATTTCTGAATGTACTCGGCGCCACCCGAATATTGCGGCAGAATGTGAATTTGTAAAGGCGGCCGGGTGCGTGGAGGAAAAAAGCGAGACAGTCTAATGTAAAGTGGCCTCAACCCTTGTTACATCGAATTCTGAAACCATTCCCATCCGATGGCCGATGGTTCTCGCGACGGTTTTTGGCCTCTACGCTCTCCTGGGTGGAGCAATATCATTGGCGGGCTGGGTGTTAGACGCTCCCCGATTGACCGATTGGCTTGGACATGGCATTTCGATACAGCCAAACGCGTCGGTTGCGATCCTCGCCTCCGGGGCTGCCATCTTTCTTCTGATCAATGGATTTGATCGGGTTGCCGCTTGTTTCGCTGTAATCGTTGTCTCGATCGGCACTACCGCGTTATTCCAAATCCTCACCGAAATCGATCTCGGCATCAATACGCCGCTGATGTTTGGTCGTGAGTGGGGCCGAGAGAGCGTGATTACTCCGGGTCAAATGGGTACACCCGCCGCAACGTCTCTGACCTTGATCGGAATCGCGTTCATTCTATTAGCGGCATTTCCGGCCAAACCAACCGATCCAAAACGATTCGTTCGTTTCACAGCGATTATTTTCGTCATTATTACCGCTGCAATTTCTGCTCTGTCGATATTCGGATATCTCTTTGGTGCGACAAAACTTTACTCGCTGCCGCTTTTGACAGCAATCGCGCTTCAGACCGCTACGTTTGTCCTTGCCGTTTCGGTGGCCGTTGTTCTGATGGTAAGTGACCTTGGGCCAACGCGGCTCATGCTGGAAAAAAGTGCACCCGGAATGATGGCTCGTCGCATCATTCTGGCGGCGCTTGTTTTGCCGTTACTTTTTGGTTTCATCCAGGCCCTCGGAGAAACTGCTGGATTCTATGATCCGCTGGTCGGCGCGGCTGTTTTGACCCTTGCCGAAGTAGTATTTCTGCTTGGCCTTCTTTGGTGGACCGCGAGGGCCGTGGAACGTCAGACCACAATCGCGGACGAGTATCAAAAAAAGGCCCGCGAGCTGGATCATCGTTTGGCCGGAGTAATGGGCAGTATAACAGACTCGTTTGTGACCATGGACGGCGAGTGGCGGCTGACTTTCGCTAACGAGGTACTCGCCAAAAGATTGGGCCGGAAACCTCGAGAATTAGTCGGTCTTGACGTTCGAGGTGCTTTCCCCGGTTTGTCGGAACATCAGGCGAGCGTCGAGCTTGCCAGGGCTATGAAACAACGCGTAAATGTTGATTTTGAGATCTTTGACGACACGGAAGGAAAGTGGTTTACCAATCGGGCCTATCCGACCGACGACGGCGGCCTGGCAATTTATTCAAGCGACATTACTCAGCAAAAACTTTCCGAAGCGGCGCTTCGGGCAAGCGAGCAAAGGTTTGTTAAGTTCATGCACAATTTGCCTGGCCTGGCCTGGATCAAAGACCGGGACGGCCGCTATGTTTACGCCAATGAAGCAGCTTCGGCTGCCTTTCGTGTTCCCATAGGCGAGCTTTACGGCAAGCGCGACCATGATATTTTTTCTCATGAGACAGCTGACGCATTTGTCGAAAATGATCTGAGAGCCGCTGCCAGTGAAAAAGGAATTCAAACCGTCGAGGTTATCGAAGGTTCGGACGGATCGCCGCGTTACTCGATCGTTAACAAGTTTCCAATATTGTCTGATGGAGGCGATGCCGTCCTGATCGGCGGAATGGCCATCGACATAACAGAACAGCGTCGAGCCCACGACGAACTTGAAAAAAGGGTTCGGGAACGCACAAGCGAGCTTGCTGAAACCAATGACGCACTTCGACACGAGATTGCGGAACGGAAACGAAGCGAAAAAATTAGAGTCAAATTACTGCATGGCCTCGTCTCGGCCCAGGAGGGCGAACGAACACGTATTGCCCGGGAGATACACGATCAGCTTGGGCAGCGATTGACGGCGCTGCGACTGAAACTGGCGTCACTAAAGGACGTGGCAGCAGCTAATATTGAGATTGCTTCGCGGGTTGAACGACTTCAGGAAATTTCGAGCCTTCTTGATTCGGATGTTGGTTTTTTTGCGTCGGAATTGCGCCCGGCCGTTTTGGACGATTTGGGTCTTCGGGATGCATTGGGGGCGTACGCGAAGGAATGGTCAGGCCATTTCGACATCGAAGTAGACTTTTACTCAAACGGCCTGGTCGGAAAACGATTCGGAATTGAGGCGGAAACTCAACTGTACCGAATTGCTCAGGAAGGACTGAACAACATAGCAAAACACGCGAAGTGCTCAAGCGTCAGCTTAATGCTGGAGCTCACGAAAGACTACCTCGTACTGGTAATTGAAGACGATGGAATGGGTTTTGATAATTTTGATCCAAAGGACAAAGGATCGAAAACCAGCCTGGGATTGCTCGGAATGCAGGAACGGGCTTCTCTTATCGAGGCCGAGATCGAGATCGAGTCCGCACCCGGCGCGGGAACCACGATTCTTGTAAGGCTGCCTGTTCAGCAAGAGACAAAACAATATGACGAATAAGCTGCGTATTTTGTTGGCTGAAGACCATCTGACCGTGCGCGAGGGCATTAAGCTGCTTGTCAATGCCCAGGATGACATGGAGGTTGTCGGTGAGGCGGAAAACGGCGAG
>CADEEU010000078.1 GCA_902826385.1 uncultured Acidobacteriota bacterium
TACAGAGAAGAGGCTCCAAAAATGATCCCGAGCAGCGTGCCCACGATCAGCGGCAGCGGCGTCAGTTCGCGCAGGTTTGTTACGCTCGCCGGAATGTAAGGGCGAAAATTCTCAAGAAACGGGTTCTTCATCCGAAAAAGCCTCCTCAAATTGTACGTCTCATGCTCCGTTCCCTTGTTACAGGAGAGGATGCCGAAGGGCGGATATGTTTATGATGCAATAAGTTTCGGGAAAGTTCTGCATTGGAATTTACATTGGATAGGGTGAAAAGGCAAAGACCGGAGCTTGACTGGAGCGGCAAGCATCTCTGCTTGCCATGCCGCGTCTTCCAGCGGCGCAAAGTGCCGGTCATCTCGCACGTTCCATATCGCAACGGCTCGTTCGTGCTTCGCACTCGGGCAAGCAGAGAGATGCTTGCCGCTCCAGTCGTGGTAAACTTGATCAAAATTTCACCAACGCCAACCATATGAACCGATCTTCATTCCCTTTTCGCGTCTTTTCGCGTATTTCGCGGGCAAACTCTTTCTTTGCGACTCTGCGTCTTTGCGGGATACTTCTTCTCTTCGCTTTCGCCACAACGGCGCAAATACCGTCGCCGAAAGACGCGCTCGGCTTTACACCGGGCGACGACCGAAAGCTCGCAAACTGGGCCCAGGTGGTCGATTATTTCAAGAAACTAGACGCCGCCTCCGACCGGATGATCTTCGAAGAGATCGGCAAAACGACGATGGGTGCACCGTTCGTTTACGCGACTATAAGCTCGCCGGAGAATCTGAAAAATCTCGAAAAATACAAGCAGATCAACGCCAAACTGGCCGATCCGCGCCTCCTGGGAACGCAGGCGTCCCCGCCTGCACGCGGCGATAGCCGCGAAAAAGCCGCCCAGGCGCTGATCAAGCAGGGCAAAACCATCGTCCTCATCACCCACGGCATACACTCAACCGAAGTCGGCTCGACTCTCTCATCCATGCTTATCGCCCACCGCCTGACGAGCAGTAACGAGCCCGAGATAAAAAAGATCCTCGAAAACACGATCATCTTGATAGTCCCGTCGCTCAACCCCGACGGCGTGGACATCGTAAAAAACTGGTACGACAAAACCCTCGGCACGCCCTACGAGGGCACCGATCCGCCGGAGCTTTATCACAAGTACGTCGGCCACGACAACAACCGCGACTGGTACGCTTTCACGCAGGTCGAAACGCAGCTCACCGTCGATAAAATCCACAACGTCTGGCACCCGCAGATCGTGCACGACATCCATCAGCAGGGCTCGAACGGCTCGCGTATGTTCCTCCCGCCCTACATGCAGCCCGTCGAACCCAACGTGCCCAAACAGATCGTCGAAGGCTACACCGAACTCGGCAACTACATGGCCGGCGAGCTCCGCAAGAAAGGCTTCACCGGGATAACCACCAACTCCAGCTACGACGCCTGGCCCCAGGCCCGTTCCCATTGCCCCTACCACTGCGTCGTCAGAATCCTTAGCGAAACCGCATCCGCCAAACTCGCCACCCCGATCAACATCAAATTCGAAAATCTGCGAGCCTCATCCGACGACGGCTACGATCCCAAAAAAGAATCCGAAAACTTCGGCCCCATCTGGAAAGGCAGCGAATGGAAACTCGCCAACATAACCGACTACATGACCACCGCCGCGTTTAGTTTGCTCAATCACGCCGCCGACAATCGCGAGAGGTGGTTGTCGAGGTTTTATGAGATCGGGAAGGAGGCGGTGAGGTCGAGAAAGGCCGGTGAACCCTATGCGTATGTCATCGAACAGGGCCTTGACGATTTCGGTTTGCTTGTCTCAGCCTTAGAGACGGGCGGAGTGGAGATTTCATATCCACAGAACCTGACAATTGACGGAAAGACCTTTCCGAAATTTGCACCAGTCATTCGGTTAGATCAGCCGTACAGCGCGTTTGCGAAAGCACTTATTGAGCCACAGAAGTATCCCGATTTGTTGGATGACAAAGGACATCCCATCGCACCCTATGATGTCACGGCCCACAGTCTGGCACTCCTTACCGGGACGAAGGTCACAACGATAGTGCGGCCTTTTGAGTTTCAAAAGCCACCGTTTTTGGGTTTTGGCACAGGAACCGGAAGCACACTTGGGAGTAGCAGACCGCGTCCCAAATTGCTGTACAAGTCTCACATGCCGTCGATGGACGAAGGTTGGACGCGCTGGGTTTTCGAGGAGAATGAGGCAGAAATAGAAAAGCTAACGTCAAAAGACTTCGAATATTCAACTATTACAAGCAAGCAAATCATCGAAGACGACCTTTACAGCAAGACAAGTACAGTCATCTTCCCCGACCAATTGCCCGCCCAGATCCTCAACGGCTACCCGAAAGGCTCGATGCCGGACGAGTACACGGGCGGCGTTGGGAAGGAGGGCGTCGAAGCCTTACGAAAATTCGTCGAAGCGGGCGGCACGCTCGTCTTCCTCAACCGCTCGTCGAACTTTGCCATTGAGCAATTTAACCTGCCGGTCAAAGACGTAACACGCGGCCTCCCGAGAAAAGATTTCTACATCCCCGGCTCGATCCTGCGAACCGAACTCGACCTCACGCACCCGATTGCCAAAGGGATGCCGAAAGAATCCATCGCATGGTTCGAAAACTCGCCGGCGTTTGAGTTACAGGCGGAACCGCCCGCGTCAGCGGGTGGCGGAGCGGTCGACGGGCAATCAAGTGTGGGAAATGCCGGCGCTCGGCCACCTGCTTACGCAGGCGGTTCTGCCCGCATCATCGCTCGCTACCCGTCCGACCCGAAGCAAATCCTTCTCTCCGGCTGGGCGCTCGGTGCCGAAAAGATCGCCGGCAAAGCAGCCCTCGTCGAGTTCACCATCGGCAAAGGCAAGATCGTTCTCTTCGGCTTCCGCCCGCAGTACCGCGGGCAGTCGCTGGCGACTTTCCCTTTGCTCTTCAACGCAGTATCAAATTGATCGGACATTTGAAGACCCGTTTTTCGTGTCGCCGAAAAGCCCAACCGCCGGAATGCTCCCGACTCTATTAAATCTTATCCTCTTTGGCGAATTTTGTCTTAGATATAAAACACTTGACAACGTATGATACAATTCGCCTGGCAGCCTTGTCCGACGAGGCTTGATTTTTGTAAATTTACTAAAAAATCGTTTTGGGGGCGTTTTGTGCGTTCTTGTCCCGCCTGGGAGGTATTTGTTCCGCGTGGAAAATCGATTTGCGAGTTATTAAGTTGTTGTCGTTACAGCACTTAGACGTTTGGCGATGGCGTTTTTTTTGCAAAAACAGTGGGACATGTGGTTAATACCTGTAAATACAACAAGTTAGCGACGAAACGGACCTGGACAAGGTGGGACATCTCGGGACTTGGTTTGGTAAAACGGGGCATTTTAAGGCCTGTCACGGTTTGGGGATATTCCCGTAAACTACTGCATGAAAAGGGTTATTCGGTAGTTCGTGATTTGGTTTTATCCCCAACGCGGGACAAAACCGGATAATGCCTGATCGGGCGCGAAACCGGAGATTTCGACCGGCTTTACGAGTATCGGCATCTTGCCTTTCGTCGGTTCAATAATCTCAGCCGCCGTGCTAGTGTCTAACCTTTCAACAGTAATGGTTAAGGAAGAAATAAAAGAAACTCGCCTGGACAACGGCCCGGTAGTTTTGACCGACCGAATGGAAGGCGTGCGGTCGGCAACGCTCGGGTTCTTTTACCGCATCGGCTCGCGGCAGGAACCGGACGAGTTGAATGGCATCACGCACTTTATCGAACACTGTGTTTTTAAGGGTTCGGCCAAGCGCTCGGCCCTGGACATTGCCATCGAACAGGACCGGCTGGGCGGCGGCCTCGATGCATTTACGACGCACGAAGAAACGGGCTTTATCATTAAGGTGGTGGATGACCAGTTCGGGCGGGCCTTCGACCTGCTGGCCGACATGCTCGCCCGGCCGCGATTCGACGAAACCGATCTGGCCAACGAACGCCGCGTCATCATCGAAGAGATAAAGATGAACGAAGATTCGCCCGAAGACGCACTGGGCGATATATTTCATCGGGAATTCTTCCCTGGCCATCCGATCGGGATGTCGATTGCGGGTACGCCGGAAACGGTCGAGACTTTTTCCGCCCGGCATACCGCTGACTATCACGCCGCAGCGTTCAATCCGGCCAATCTGATCGTCGCGGCCGCCGGAAACGTCGATCATAACCGCCTGATCGATCTCATTCGGAGTTCCGGCTTTAGCCAGGCAAACGACACTGCTCGCAGGATAAAGCCCGACCTTACAGCGCCCGACTTTGCTGCCCCGATTATCGTCGAGCACCGCTCCGACCTGGAGCAGGCTCATCTGCTGATCGCGACGCCTTTCGTCGCGGACAGTGACCCACGCCGCTACGCTGCCGATCTGCTGTCCAATGTCCTGGGCGGCGGAACATCAAGCCGGCTGTGGCAAAAAGTACGTGAAGAGCGCGGACTAGCGTACAGCGTCGGTGCGGCCACAGCGATGTTTCACGACTGCGGCTTTCTGGCGATCTCCGCCGCTACCTCGCCCGAACAAATCGGCGAGGTGAGCGACATCGTTATCGAAGAGATGCGTTCGATCGTCCGCGACGGAGTGTCGACGGAAGAACTGGAACTGATGAAAGAACAGGCCCGAGCCTCGATTCTGCTCGGTCTCGAAGATTCCGCCGGCCGCGCCGCAACACTCGCCCAATGCGAAATGATCCACGGCCGCCAGATCCAGGTCGAAGAAACGCTGGCCAATATCGAAACCGTAAAAGCAGAAGATGTTCAAACGCTGGCACGCGAATTCTTTCGAACCGAAAGAATTGCCTTTGCGGCGTTGGGTGATTTTGAAGATTTACAGGTCGATCGTGATCGGCTTTCGATTTAGTTTCGCCGAATTGTGGAAGGTGGAATATGGTCGAGAAACTGATCAGCCTTCATCAACAGCGAGCGGATTTAGCAGCTTTATTCCGCTGAACAAACGGAAATTCCGGTCTGATGAGGCGATAGTAGCATCATTTGCCACTGCGTACGCCGCAAGGATCGCGTCCGAGTGGAGTTTGCCAACAGCGTTCGGAACCGTGCCGACGGTTTGAATGATATCCAGGTGGTCGGCGGTCGGCGCGAGGAACAAAGAGTTTTGCTCCGTGAGCCAACTGCGAACAATCAGGTGAGATTCGGCGAGTGAGTACGGATTCGGTAGCGCGGCGGGATTTGTCGAGATACGTATGAACCCATTGATCGTTTCCCAACAAAAGCACGCCCTCTGCGAGCTATTAAGCAGCCTCTCGAACCATTTGCTCGCCACGGGAAATCTGGGATCGCCTTGATTGTACGCGTAGATGAGAATGTTGACGTCGGGCAAGATCATTTGTGAAATGGCCCCTCGAGTTTTTCAAGGAGTTCCGCGATATTGTCATAGTTAAGATGGTCGTAAACGCCAAGGTTTTTGGCCTTGACCTTAAAAGGCTTTCGTTTCTTATCCACCTTGTCCTGTTTGAAGTAACGGCCTAACCGGATCAGTTCGTTCACGGCCTCCTTAAACGTCTTGCCATCGCCGCTCTTCATCTCTTCGCGGATCGTTTTCACGACATCGTCATCTAGTGTCAGCGTGGTTCTCATAGGACAATTCTAGCCTATTGATGCAGTGATGTCTATCTTCAGGCATCATGATGCCACATAGAGAATTGGATCGACCGCACCCGCCTGTGCGAAGCCTCTAAACCGCAACGCACACGAATCACAGGTGCCGCAGGCGATGTCCTCATTGCGGTAGCAGGACCAGGTCAAGTGCAACGGAGCGTTAAGGTCGATTCCCTTTTTTACTATCTCGCTCTTTGAAAAGTGAATTATCGGTGTTCGGATCTCAATGTGGGTGTCGGGCTTTGTGCCTGTGTTTATGGTTTGCTGAAAGGCCGCGTAAAATTCGGGTCTGCAGTCCGGATAACCGCTGGAATCTTCGGCGACGGCGCCTATGTAGATGGCGTTTGCCACAATCACTTCGGCCCAACTTGTCGCTATCGAAAGCATGTTCGCGTTGCGGAATGGGACGTAGCTCGTTGGGATATCTTTCGATTCGAGATCGGCTTCCGATACATCCATCCTCTCGTCCGTCAGCGACGAACCTCCGATCTTTGCGAGGTACTCTATCGAAACATCCAGCCGCTGCTCGATGCCGTAAAAGTCCGCAATATCATTGAAAGCTTTCCTCTCTCTTGTTTCCGTCCGCTGGCCGTAGGAGACGTGCAGAAACGCAAGATCGTCGCACTCTTGACTCGCAATCGCCGCCGTCACGCATGAATCCATTCCGCCCGACACGAGAACGATAGCAGTGTTAACATGCGATTTTCCGATGTCAGAAAAAGGCTTCATACAAACTTCTTCTTTTTTGAGCTTTGACCTTTGCGCGAAAAAATCCGTTTCCCGCAAAAGACGCAAAGTTCGCAAAGAAGAGATCAAACTCCGCGCGCGTCTGCTCCCCAGATGTATTTATGAATCTGCAAATTAAAGCGCACTTTTAACCCGCTGCTTGAAACTGCTTCGGCGATTTCGGCCAGGTTCTTAACCTCGTGAAGTGGCGAGATCAAAATCTCTTTTGCCCGGTTGTGCAGGTCGTATCGGGCAATCGTTTGCCGGGCGAACTCCCAATCCTCGATATCCGCGACCACAAATTTAACCTCATCCATATCGGGCCGAAGTCGTTCAAGATTGGGCCAGTGATTACGCTCTGCTTCACCGGACGCGGGGCACTTTACATCCAGGATGATCGTTGCGCGCGAATCGACGTTTTCGGTCGAAACATATCCGCCGGTTTCTATCAGTACCTCGCAGCCGCGGTCGCACAGTTCGGTGATGAACGGAAAAACACTCTTTTGGGCAAGCGGCTCGCCGCCTGTTACCTCAACCAGATTGCAGTCAAAGCCTTCCAGTTTTGCGAATATCTCTTCGAACGACATGCGCTCGCCGCCCGTGAAGGTATATTCGCTGTCGCACCAAACACAGCGCATTGGGCAGCCGGTTAGACGCACAAACGAGCAAGGCCGTCCGGCATGGGAAGACTCACCCTGGATCGAAAGAAAAATTTCAGTAACTCGCAAGTCCACAATGCAAAAGCCTACCACAGGCGAAACCCGACGCGGGCCGGCGGAATTATCAATTTTACATTGGCAATTATCAATTGGCCCTCAAAAAAATACGGCGTCCAACTAAACATAATTTGCAATTGCGAATGTAAAATTGACAATGCGATGATCGCCTGAATAAGAGGCGATTGGGAAAGCACCGTTCCGACGGCTTCCTGACTTTCTAAGATATTTAAGATAATATTCTGAATTATGCGAGAGCAACTGAAACGATTCATCGAAAAGATGGAGCCCGGCTCCATTGCTATCATCCCGGCGGCGCACGAGGCGACGCGGAGTTATGACACCGAGTACAAGTTCCGTCAGGATTCGGACTTTATGTACCTTACGGGCTTTCCGGAACCGGACGCGGTCGCTGTCATTGATCCGAAAAGCAAAAAGCCATACACGCTTTATGTCCGACCGCGCAATCTTGAGATGGAAACGTGGTTCGGCCGTCGCGAGGGCGTGGACGGCGCGGTCAGGAACTATAAAGCCGACCGCTCGGCACCTGTCGAAAAGTTCGCTGCCGATCTGCCAAAGCTGCTGGACGGACACGACAAGCTTTACTACCGCTTCGCCGTGGACAAGGCTTTAGACCAGCAAATCCTGAAATATCTTTCAGGCCAGCGGGTTCGTCGGCTCAAGACCGCTTATCCGCCACACACGATCACGGACCCGACGGTAATTATAGGCGACATGCGGCTGCATAAGACACAGGACGAGGTCGAACTGATGCAAAAGGCCGCGACAATCTCAGCCGAGGCCCACGTTCTGGCGATGAAAAAGACTAAGCCCGGAATGAACGAGTTCCAGGTCGAATCGCTGATCGAGGCCTACATGCGCGACAACGGTGCGAGCGGCGTCGCTTACAACTCGATCATCGGCGGTGGTGAGAACGCGACCATTTTGCACTACGTCGAGAACAACCGTTCACTGAACGACGGCGATCTCCTTTTGATCGACGCCGGCGCTGAGTATCAAGGCTATGCCGCCGACATCACGCGAACATTCCCGGTCAACGGCCGATATACGCAGGCCCAGCGTGAGGTTTACGATGTCGTACTCGACGTGCAGCTTAAATGTGTTGAATACACAAAGCCCGGTAATACGGTCAAAGGCAGGCAGGAATATTCGATCGAGCTGCTCACCGAAGGAATGAAGAAACTTGGCCTGCTGAAGGGCAAAACGAAAGACTTGATCAAGAAAAAGGCCTACATGAAATACTATATGCACGGCGTCGGCCACTATCTCGGGATGGACGTGCATGACGCTGGCCGTTACTTCGACGACCAGGCCGCCAAAAGCTCACGCAAATTCGCCCCCGGCATGGTCCTGACCGTCGAACCCGGACTTTACATCCCACCCGACGACAAATCCGCCCCGTCCAAATACCGCGGCATCGGAATCCGCATCGAGGACGATGTGGTTGTAACCGAAACCGGCAACATCAACTTAACCACCAAGGTGCCCAAAGACCCCGACCAGATCGAGGCTTTGATGAACAAGCGGTAGCGTAATTTCACGACCGCAAGTGGTAGCGACCTAGTAGACCTGCCCGCTGATAACAGGAATAGGAGTTTATCCACTTTAAATTCTGGTTAGTCGCTGGCAAACATTGTTCGATGCCCGATCTTTCATCCATTTCCGCACTCTTCGATGTCAAGGAAACCTTCTTTACGGTTTTCGAACATCCGGTCAGCTACGTCGAATTTATCGGCACCGTTTTGGGCCTGATATCGGTGTTTCTGGCCGCACGAGCGAACATCTTCACCTGGCCGACCGGCATTGCGAACGCGATATTTTTTCTGGTCATCTTTTACCAGATAAACCTCTACTCAGACATGTTCCTGCAAATATATTTTTGCGGAATGGGCATCTACGGCTGGTTTTCCTGGAAACACAAGGCCGAACACCGACAAAGCGCCATCCGCACCCTGACCAATACCAACCGCCTGCGGCTCCTTGCTCTCATCACGGCGGTGACGCTCATAATGGGCACGCTAATCTCACAGATACACCTTGTGTTGCCAAACATATTTGAAAAGCCCGCATCTTACCCTTACGTAGACACTTTCATCGCCATCTCAAGCATTCTCGCGACTATACTTCTCGCTCGCCGAGTCTTCGAAACCTGGATACTCTGGATTCTCGTCGATATAACCAGCATCGGTCTTTACTCTGTAAAGGGAGTAAAACTCATCGCCCTCGAATTCGTAATTTTCCTGGCCCTGGCCGTCCTCGGCATCCTCAGCTGGTACCGCCTTTGGAAAAAAGAAAGGCTCGCTGCGTTCGAGTAAAAAGCGTACACAGCTGGTTCTGACGGGATCAGCGTGTACACAAGTGTCGCTTCTTGTTCGAGGGTTTGGATTTTATCCGTCCGCGGAAAAGAGGAGTAGCCGACTGATTTTTCTCTTGCGGCGGGTGGTGCAGTTATGCCATTATCTCGATTGGCCTCACCGCCATATCCCAAAAGATCAGGAGCTACAAATGAAGTTTTATTTATTCCCAGTGTACGTGCTGCTATGTGCGTTTTTTGTATTTGCTTCCCCATCATCGGCCCAGACGCCGTCGCCGTATATGACCGTCGAGGTCGAGAGGTTTACGGTGGCGAACGGAGTTGAATTTCCGGAAAAGGACCTCGACGAGATGATGAGCGCCCTCGTCCTGAGCATGAATAGGTCGCGTCGTTTTGAGCGCGTTTTCCTCAGCGGCGATGCCTCGGCACAGGCTGCCGCGACGCGACGCGCCAAGGTTTCCGGCACGATCACCAAATATTCCAAAGGCAGTCGCGCCGCGCGTTACCTGGTCGGGTTCGGGGCAGGGCGGACGAAGCTGGTCGCAGGCGTTAAGGTGATCGACGCCGAAAGCGGCGAACTGCTGTTCGAACAGGATGTGGACGGGCATGTTTACGGCGGATTATTCGGCGGCGAGACGGATCAGGCAAAAGGAAATATGGCCAGCGAGATCGTCAAAACGATGACGAAAAAGGGCTATGCCAGCAAGAATAGATTGAAGAAATAGCCGGATCGATCAAACCTTTAAGAGAGTGTCTGAAAAGTATTATTTTGATTTAAGCTCCGTTAGGAGCGAAATGTTTGTAGGCTTTAGACAGCAAATGTCGTAAAGCTCCGTAGGAGCGGCACGTGCTTTATTTGTCGCATTAACGTGTCGCTCCTTCGGAGCTATTTAGTGATTTCTATTCAGCTTCGCTACAAACATTTGGCTCCGCCGGAGCCGATCAAACTACTTTCCAGACATCCGCTTATTGATTTAAAATTTAAAGTTTCACTTATTTTTTTCGTACGACGCTAAGAGTCGCCGAATAGGCGGACGGGCTGTACTTTGACGTAGTGGTTTGGCGTGGCTGGAGGCCCTCAAGGGATATGGAATGGCCCTGAAAAATAGTCGATTTGTTGTTAGTCGTGTTCAGTTCGACATCGGCGGTTTTGCCGTTTTTGGTTAGCCGCAATTTAACGCGGGCGATGCCCGCCCAGACGCAGGTCACATTTGCCGGGCAACGGGAATCTTCAAGCAATTCGACGAACTTGACCGTCAAGCGGCCGGTTTTTGTTACTTTTTGCTGGCCGTTTTTTACGACGATCTGCTCAGTGCCCTGAGCCGATGCAAAAGAAATGGTGAAGGTTAGCAGAATCGCAGATAAGGTTATTAGTGCTTTCATATAAGCCTCCAGGCCCATAGGCCTTGTTGGCCCTATTGTTAGAACGGCGGAGCGAGCGTGGAGTTGCGTGGAAAAGTCAGGCCGCGACTGCGGACTCCATTTTCTCGACGATCGCCCGGGCAAACTCGTTCGTTTTTGCGGTGCCGCCGAGGTCTTGTGTTAAAACTTTGCCGTCCGCAAAAACCGCAAGCATGGCTTTTTCAGCTTTGTCAGCGGCCGCGTTTTCGCCGATGTGGCGGAGCATCATTATGCCCGACATCAAAATAGCGGTCGGGTTGGCGATGCCCTGGCCGGCGATATCCGGAGCAGAGCCATGAACGGCTTCGAAAACGGCTCCCTGTTCACCGATGTTCGAGCCCGGTGCGAGGCCGAGGCCTCCGATCAGCCCGGCGCACAGGTCGGATACGATGTCGCCGTACAAATTTTCAAGCACCAGCATGTCGAACTGCTCAGGCCGCATCACGAGCTGCATGCAGCAATTGTCGATGATCTTGTCGTCGGATTCGATGTCGGGATAATCCTTCGCGACGTTGTAGAAACATTCGAGAAACAGCCCGTCGGAAAGCTTCATAATGTTGGCTTTATGGACAGCCGTCACTTTCTTGCGGCCGTTGGCTTTCGCAAATTCGAAGGCGTAGCGGGCAATGCGTGTCGAGGCCTTCTCGGTGATGATCTTGATACTTTCGACGACGCCGGGAATAACAACGTGTTCGAGGCCGGCATAGAGGTCTT
>CADEEU010000079.1:0-3210 GCA_902826385.1 uncultured Acidobacteriota bacterium
ACTTTCTCCACCAATCGCGCGAAAAGCCGTTAGCGTAGAAATTTGTCGTGATGAACGCACGCGAGGTCATAACACCGGTGTGTGAGGCAGAAAACCCATAGCGATCGCCGTAGAAAAAGTCATTCTTAAAAACGTTTCCGCGTGGATCCGCCGCGTACTCGGCCTCGGTCAACCCGGAATATGTGACATTCGAATCTTCGGCGTAATAGCTGAACTTTAAGGTCAGCGCATTGCGAGCATCGAGCGTCTGCGCAACCTTGGTTGAAATGTCGTTCAACTGCGATTGCGTATTTTCTCGTGACCCGCTGCCCTGCTTGCGGCTGTAGTTCGCATATATCCCCGTTTTTCCCAGCGTGCCGCTGCCCGTAACACTTCCGTTAAAATAAGCCCGGCTCCCACCTGTCAAACGTAAACCGAATGAAGGCCTGGCGGTCGGATTCGGCGTAAGGTAATTGATCACACCACCGACCGTTTGCGGTCCGAAAGCAATTTGGCCTGAGCCTTTCAAAACCTCGATCGACTCGAAACGTTCGATCGGAGGATGGTAATAAGAGGCATTGTCTCCGTAAGGCGCATATGCAAGCGGCATTCCGTCCTCAAGCAGCAGAACCTTTGTCGAACGCGTTGGATTTGTTCCGCGAATGCCTATGTTCGGGCGCAGGCCAAATCCTTCTTCGTCGCGCACATTGATGCCCGAAACTTTTCTCAAAGCCTCGGAGAAATTGAAAACGCGGCTTTTTAGAAGCGTCTGCTGCGTGATCCGTTCGACCGAGCCGGGCACCTCCGACAGACTCTCGGCGGTCCCAGACAGAAAACTGGCGGTGATCGAGGTTTCCGCGGCAAGCAGTTCAGGCATTAGCTTTACCTCGATCGTTTCTCGACTGGGCAAGACGACCTCGACCCGTCGCGTAGCGAAAGATCTGGAAGCCACAGAAAGTGTGTATCGGCCGGCGGGTACCGCGGGAAAAACAAATGTACCGTCAGCCTGCGCCGTCGTTTCCTGACGAAACCGAGTGTCGTTCCGCAAAAGAACGACCGAAGCTCCCGCCACAGTCGAACCGTTTCCGTCCACGACTTTACCGCGGAGGGCGATATCTTGCCCCACAGCCGGCACGCTCAATAAAAATGAAAATAAGATTGTTAAATAACAGACGGGCGAAAGACAATCGGAAAATATTCGCATTGCGTCTCCTTTGGCCGCCGACCCGCCGCATTTTCTAGTGGCGGTCGTTCCCGAAAAGATGCTGCAATGCAGGCATTGACGCACTCTCGGCTGGCGATACACGAATCCTTGATATTTTTTCTATCGGAACCACGATGTTGCAGCATCGACGGTCCTTCGATTCCATAAAATTTCAGCCAAGCTGACGGTCTACTATCAAGACCTGGTGAGGATTATTTGAAAATGAAAATCAATTTCAATAAGGAGGTTAGCATTCTCGTCTTTTCATGTCAATTACGGAGAATGCTGGGGATAATGGGCCGCGCCCTTTAGGCACGACTCACATTTTGGGATTTGATTCATCTCGATATTCACACTGCAATATCGGACGTCTTTGCTCCGGGGAAAGGGTGGATAGCCGATGGATGCTTTTAAAATCGTGAAAGGTTGCTTTATTGTCTCAAACTTAGACAAGGACTGCGTTGAGCCAACTCTCGAAATGCGAAACAAAACACCGAATTTTTGGCGTGATCACGAGAGAGAGTTATTGACCTGTAAAATTCGGCGGACGTTTTTCAAAGAAGGCCGCAACGCCTTCTTTAAAATCTGCGGACTTTCCGGATTCAATTTGGCAAGTGTGTTCGAGGGCCAGTTGTTCGGAAAGCGAATTGGAAAACGTTGCGTTTAGCATCTTTTTGATACGGCCGATCGACCCGGTCGGGCCGGCGGCGAGTTTGGCGGCCAACTTCCCTGTTTCTTCCATCAACGCGGCGGCGGGAACGACGCGGTTGATCATGCCTATTTGCAAAGCCCGGCTTGCATCGACGGTTCCGCCGGTCATGAACAACTCGGCAGCGACCTTTTCACCCACCGCACGCGGCAGAAAGAACGTACCGCCGCAATCCGGCGACAAACCTATGCGGACGAACGCTTCGTTAAAGCTCGCGTCCTCAGCCGCGAAAACGATGTCGCACGCGAGAGCGAAATTCGTCCCGGCACCCGCACATACACCGTTCACGGCCGCGATAAACGGGATCGGTGATTCTCTGATCAGGACAATTACATCGTGCAAGGCTTTAAGCGGGTCCTCAAGAAACGCTTCGATGCGGCCTTCTTTTTTCCACATCGACTGCATTTCGCGCAGATCGCCGCCGGAGCAAAACGCCCGGCCTGAGCCTGTCAGTATTACTGCCCTCGCCTGGTCGGCGATGGCCTTTTCGAAAGCGGATCGGAGATCGAGACTCAATTGCAGCGACAACGCATTGAGCGCCTCAGGCCGGTTCATCTGCACCGTCGCCACACCGCTGTCGAGGGAGTAATCTACAGTTTCGAGATTCATAGGATGATTGGCCGCAAAAATGCACAAGGAATAGATCTCCTTCTATTTTGTGCTTTCTGCTCCTTTTCGCGGCGATTCTTTATTCAGGCAAAACGCGCACGCGACCGGCTGGCCTCATGACATTCGCGGCATAGGACGCTGCGGCCGACTTTAGGCTGGAAGGGGACTTGGTCATGCTTGCCGCAATGGTCGCAAACTATCTCGAAACGCTTCGGCGCATCTTCGCCCGCCGCTGCCTTTTTCGATCTGCATTTTTGGCACCGCTGCGGCGGCATCATGTTCCGCTGATAATATGTGTCCTGTTCTTTCTCGGTAAAAAGAAAGGTGTCTTTGCACTGAACGCACGATGTTTCAATATCCGGCATTCGCAGATCTCCTCATTTTTCTACTTTAGATTGGTGAATGTTATCACAAGGCCTTAATATTCAAAACGGCTTGGCGGAAGGACATTATTATCTCACTGCGTTAGTTGAAGATAGCGTTGAAGGCGGTATATCTTAAGAAATATGCGCTTTGCTCTCCTGACCCCCTTTTTACTCTTGGCGTTGTCGTTTAACATGGTCGCTCAAACCCCCGACGAATTTGCTGAAATATGGGAAAAAGAACACACTTCCCGCATTCTTCCGTCGAATGTAAGGCACAAAGACCTTAAGGTCTATTTGGATGAGTTGAAGAAGATCGGTGTCAACGTGATCGAAGTAGGCCGAAG
>CADEEU010000079.1:3229-11453 GCA_902826385.1 uncultured Acidobacteriota bacterium
TTTGCTGTGGTCGCAAATGCACTGCGACGAGCCGACGGCGACGTCGGCCGTGATCGATCTGCTGAACATTCTGCAAAAGAACAGGGACAAGGATTGGGTCAAGCGGATCGAATCAGCGATGACGCTACGCATAGTCCCGATGCTCAATCCGGACGGTTCCGAGCAGTACATCCGCCGAAACATGCAGGGCCTCGACATAAATCGCGATGCACTAAACCTTAAATCTCCGGAAGCTCAACTTCTGAAAAAGCTGCGTGATGATTGGTCGCCTAACATCGGGTTCAATCTGCATAATCAAAACGCTCTCACAACGGTCGGACAGACGAACAAGCAGGCCGCGATATCGTTCCTTGTCGTTTACGGTGACGCCGCAAAAACGACGAGCGAAGGTCATGAGCGCAACAAACGGCTTACTTCAGCGATGTACCAGGCGATCGAGGGGTACATTCCCGGCCACATTGGACGCTATGGTGACGAGTTTACACCGACCGCGTTCGGCGATAACTTTTCGGCTTGGGGAACGCCAGTCATTCTAATCGAAACCGGCGCACTTGAAGGCAGTTCCGAAATGGTGCTGGTCAAAATGAATTTTATTGCGATCGCCTCGGCGTTGAAATCGCTGGCGGATGGAAGCGAGAAAAACTTCAATCCGGCGGTTTATGAGCAAATACCGAACAACACATCAGGGCGATTGATGAACTTTGTCTTTCGCAATGCTTCGATAGTTAAACAGAAAAAGAACGGAAATGGGAACGGTTTGTTCGATGTGATCATCGCCGACATCGGCGCGGTTGCCGAACGCCGTCGCGCCGAGTTCACGGCGCCGAACATGATCCGTCGCATCGGCGACCTTTCTGCCGTCACGGGCCTTAACGAATACGACGCCGGCGGATTTTACGTCGCGGGACGTTTTCAACCGCTATCGGTCGGCAACTTTGCCGAGATTTTGTTTTACAAAAAGGACCGACAAGTTGATTGGTCCGCGACCGATTTGGAAAAAGCCTTTCCGCCGGATGCGATTTTTTCGCTCGGAAAATGGGTAAAAGGTGAGGGCGTAGTGCCGAAAAGATAGCTTCGAACGAAATAAATCGAGTTTTGTCAGCCAAAAAAGAATTGTAAATTGTTAGTTAATTTTTCAGATAGCGAAACAAATTCCGTATAAAAACCAATTAGCAATCTACACTGTAAAATTTAGAATTTACGTCGCCTAGTTTGGAAAGCTTCGAGAGATGCTCGAGTTTCTTAAAGTAAAAAACATCGCATTGATCGACGAGATCGAGATCGAATTCGGCGATGGGCTAAACCTTTTGACGGGCGAAACCGGCTCGGGAAAGTCGATTATTGTAGATAGTCTCGGCACCCTGACCGGCGATCGCATCTCATCGGATTTGATCAAGTCAGGTCAGGATTCGGCAAGGATCGAAGGGCTGTTTTCGGTCGTGCTCACATCGGAGTTGCGCCAGAATTTGAGTGATTTCGGTATTGACTATGAAGGCGAAAAGACTACGGAAATAATTGTTCGACGCGAGCTTTCCACGTCGGGCAAAAATCGTGTTTTTATCAACGGTCAGCTTACGACGCAAGCCGCGCTCAAACAGATCGGGCCGCTACTAGCGACTATTCACGGTCAGGGCGAGCACACCGCGTTATTCGATCCGTCAAACCATCTTGAGCTGCTTGATGCGTTTGCGGATTCTGAAAATGAGCGCGAGATGACGGCCAAAGCCTACCGGCAATGGAACTCGGTGAGGAGCGAGTTGGAGGAACTCCGTTCGGCAGATTCTCAAAAGCTGCAATTGCTGGACGTACTTCGTTTTCAGATCGACGAGATAGAGAAAGCCGCCCTCAAACAGGGCGAGGACGACGAGCTTGCAGAAGAAAAACTCAGGCTAAACAATGTCGAGAAACTTTCCGCTCTTAGCGGCGACGCCTACGCTCTTTTATACGACGACGAATCGTCGACTGCCGCAACACTGGACCGGGCTGCAAAAAAGGTCGAAGAACTTGCACAGTATGATTCACGCTTCAGCGAATATCTTGAATCGGTAAAATCAGCGGCAGCCGTTATCCAGGATCTGGCCGTTACAGCTCGTGACTTTGGCAGTCATCTCGAATTTTCACCCCAGCGGTTGGAACAGATAGAAGAACGCCTGGCGGAAATATCCAGATTAACTCGAAAATATGGCGGATCGATTGGATCGGTGATAGAGCATCTCAAGCATTGCGAGGCAAAACTGGAATCGATCGAGACGAGCGACCTGCGTGAGAAGGAGTTGATTGCCGAGTCGAAGAAATTGCGGAACGCATATCTTGAATCGTCATTGCGTCTGAGCAAAACCCGAGTCGAGGCCGCTGCCAGATTCGAGAAAAAGGTCGAGGCGAATCTAAAGGCGGTGGCCCTGGAAAAAGCAAGATTTGCCGTCAACTTCGCAACACCGTCGAAAGAACAATTGGCCGACGAGAACTTTGGCGGATTTTCTGCAAGGGGCATCGACACCGTCGAATTCCTGTTTTCCGCAAATCCGGGCGAAGCGCCGAAACCATTGGCCCGCGTTGCATCCGGCGGCGAAGCATCGCGGCTGATGCTGATCTTGAAAACGACCTCCGGATCGGTCGAGCGAACATCGACTTCAGTATTCGACGAGATCGACGCCGGCATCGGCGGCCGCGTGGCCGAAGCAGTCGGAGCGAAATTAAAAACCTTGGCCGCGACTCAGCAAGTCCTTTGCGTCACGCACCAGCCGCAGGTCGCGTCAAAAGCCGATAAGCATTTCGTGATCGAAAAAACGACCGGGAAAGACCGAACGACGATTTCCGTTCGCGAACTCGGACCCGATGAAAAGGTCGAAGAGATCGCCCGCATGCTGGCCGGTGAAAAGATTACCGACGCCGCGAGGGAAAATGCTCGCGAGATGATCGCTGCGGCTGCGTAAAAGAATTTTTAGCCGCGGATTAACACGGATGACGCGGATTCTGAGAAAACCAGAATGAAACGGAACAGGCCTGGCAAAATCTTTTCCTATCTGCGTCATCCGCGCAAATCCGCGGCTAAAGATTCTTTAGACTCTCAAACTTATGACTGCCGAAATCTTAGCTAAAGTCATTCGCGGCGACACTGTCGAATCGCTCCACCGTGGGCACTTCATTATCATCGATGGCGAAGGTAATACAATTGCGTCTGCGGGCGATCCTCAAACGGTGACGTACTTTCGCTCTGCCGCGAAACCGTTTCAGGCGGTACCGTTTATCACGAGCGGCGCGGCGGATGATTTCGGGTTTTCGGAGGAAGAGATCGCTCTGGCCTGTGCCTCGCATTCGGGCGAACGACGGCATGTCGAGATCGCAGGAAAGATGCTGGAGCGCATCGGGCTGGCTGAATCCCACCTTCACTGCGGCGCTCACCTGCCGTTCAACGAAAAAGAAGGCGAGCGAATGCTCCGTAGCGGCGAAGAGCCGACGCAGCTTCACAACAACTGTTCCGGCAAACACGCCGCGATGCTTGCGTTTGCCAAACATACCGATGCGTTCATTGGAAGCTACGAAAAACCGGAAAACCCGATACAGCAAAGCATTCTCGACTGTGTCTCGCGATTTACCGAAACCCCGATGAGCGAGATCAAGATCGGCATCGACGGCTGTGCCGCGCCGAACTTTGCAATGCCTCTTTCGGCGATGGCGAAAGGTTTTGTCAATCTCGTCTCGGGCCATCGCTTCGAACAGCGGCTGCAGGACGCGTGCGGCCGCATTGTTGCCGCGATGACCGAGTTCCCCGAACTGATCGGCGGCACCGGCCGACTCGATACAATGCTCATGCAGGCCGTTCCCGGCAAAATAATCTCAAAAGTCGGCGCCGAAGGCGTCTGGCTATGCGGCGTGCTGCCGTCCGATAAATACCCGACCGGCCTCGGCATCGCCCTAAAAATCGAAGACGGCGACGACAAACGCGCTCGGCCGGTCGTAGCCGTTGAGATTCTTAAGCAAATGGGCATTCTATCGAGCGAGGTCCTTGGCGATCTTTCGCCGATGTCGATCAAAAACCGCCGCGGCGATTCGGTAGGAAAGGTGACAGCTGAAGGGTCAAAGTTCCATCTTGATGAAAACCGGAGAGTAAGCTAAAGACATGGTTCGTCAAATTCTTATCGCAGTTATCGTTTTTGCCATTGTCGGGTGCGGCTACCGGCCGGGCGGCGGCGAACCAAAGTACTTTTCCACGGCGAATGCTCCAATCGAATTTAAGTTTCCATCAGATTGGTACCTGAATAATGAGAAAAATCCCTACGATCTTCAGTGCCTATCAAAAGATCAGAGCTTTAACACCGGAGTTTTTCTTTTCACAAAGGCCGACTTAGCTAATCGCAAGGGCGCGCGGGAATTGCTTGAAGGCCAGATCGAGGACCTTCGATCAAAACGCTCCAATTTCCAGATTCTGGAGCCGATGCAAACGGTCACGCTGAATGACAAGACCCTGACGACGGTTTCTTACACGGGTGAGAAAGAGGCCTCAAAATACAATTATCGATTCACGCTTATCGAGTTTATCGAACAGCCCGATTACTATCCGGTGGTAATTCAAGTTGCTTTGCCGGAAAAGTGGTTGGTCGGCAAGGCGATCCTTGAGGATATAACTAAATCGGCTCGCGTTAAATAGCCTTCGCGGGCCCCGCTTCGCCGTATAGTCGTTTGAACTCATCTCTCCCAAACGCCATATCGAGCCACATGTTGGTGAGCTTTTCCTGAATGCTGTTCGCACGCAATCGGTCGTTCAGGTTCTTAAAATCGACAAAATCCAGGTGCTGGTCCTGGTTGAAGCAGGAGAAGACGAAGAATTCTTCGCCGGTGTGCGGGTTGACGTGGCGTTGGAGGCACTGGGCGCAGACTTCTTTCATCATGCATTGCATGGGCGAGTTGATCGAGCCGATTGCGACGTGTTCGGGTTTCAAATATGGTTTCAACGAACTGTGACGGGCTTCACGGACGCCGTTCATCATTCGGTCTGAGCCGATTGCGATGATGCGGTCCACGTCTTTTAGACTAAGTTTCGTCTGGCCGAATTTGCCTTCAGCGTAACCGACCATTGCCTGGACGATGTTGCCGCGGAAATGCGAATCCTGCGGCCGCATCGGGCGAATTTCCTTGCCGAAATCGGTCGCCCAGATCACTTGATCGGTAGCTTTTTCGATCTCTTCACGTTTGAACAGATCTTCGCCGTTCTTGTATCCGGCGAAGTAAACTACATGATTATTGTTGTCGCGGAGGGCTCGTGCGATCGAGAAGAGCACCGCATTACCTAAACCGCCGCCGGCGAGCAGCACCGTTTCGTTCTGCGGTATCTCGGTTGGCGTTCCTGTCGGCCCCATCACGAGAACTTCTTCGCCTTCACGAAGCAACGAGCACAGCCGCGAAGACGTTCCCATTTCGAGGACGATCATCGACAGCAGGCCTTTCTCTTCATCGACCCAGGCACCGGTCAGAGCAAGTCCTTCCATCATCATTTTTGTCCCCTCGATGACGGGAGCGGTCGTTTCGAAATTCTGCAGCCGGTAAAATTGTCCAGGCTCAAATTTGCGCGCCTGCAGCGGAGCTTTGACAATTACATCAACGATCGTCGGCGTCAGGCGTTCGACTTTAACGACGTACGCCCGAAGTTCGCCATCGAGCGTCGCGACCAGGTTGTCGAATATCTCGTCACGTTCCGATTGCGGCAAAGGGCCGCGATTCGCCAGTTCATCGGCAAACAGATCAACGACCTTCGTGTAACCGTGCTTGGCGGAGGCCATTGCTTTTACGACGTTGCCTGCATACTTCGGATGGTTGTCGCCGTAGTACGAGATGAATTTTCCGTCGTGCTCGTAAGAAGTAAAGAACCCCGTTTCGTTCTTCTCGACCGGGACCGCGTGAAATTTTCCGTCTCCGTTCTTTGTCAGGCGATATGGCTGGAAGAACTGCCGCCATTCGTCGAGCTGAAATGTTCCCGGCTTTTCTTTCTCGTAAATCACGTTGGGCGAAGTTCCCGCGGCTACGCAAACCGTCCGCGCCGGAAACTCGTGCATTTCGCCGGTGTTTTCGAACTTACCCGTTTCACTCACGTAATTCAGCCGCTCAAAGATCAAAGCTTTGACCGCGTTGTGCTCATCGGGGACCGCTTCAGTCGGGTTCATGCATTCGATGAAATCGATGCCCTCTTCGAGCGCCTTTTGGACCTCCTCGTGGTTGAGACGATAGGCCGGCGAATCCTGTAGCCGCTTTCGGTAAACCAGTGAAACTCCGCCCCAACTTTGGACAAGTGGGACGAAATTCGGTTCTTCGCCTATCGATGCTGCACGGGCCCTTTCTCGGCGGATGGCGCGACCGTGTTCCAGGAACTCTTGTAAGACTTCTTTCTCTTCAGCGTCGAACTTTTCAAGAGCTTTCTCCTCACCAAATTCCCTTGTTACCTGCTCCCATTTTTCGAGCATCTTCTCGACCTGCACTGGATAGTAAGCAAACAGCTCGGTTGCCGTATCAATGCCGGTCAGACCGCCGCCGATTACGACCGCGGGAAGGCGGACCTGCAAATTAGAAAGCGTGTCTTTTTTGAACGCACCGGTTAACTGCAACGCCATCAGAAAATCACTGGCCTGACGGATACCGCGAATCAGGTTGTTCTTCATCGGCACGATAGTCGGCCGTCCGGCACCGGTCGCGATCGCGATGTGGTCGAAGCCGAAATTCCACGCGTCCTCAATGGTCAACGTGCCGCCAAATCGAATGCCTCCGTACGCACGAAAACGCTTTCGCCGCGACAGCATTAGCTGCATCATGTTGAGGAAATTCTTGTCCCAGCGGACGGTGATGCCGTATTCGGAAACACCGCCGAAACCGGAAAGGATACGTTCGTCGAGTTTGTCCGTTATCTCCGAAATACTCTTGACCGGTTTAGGACATGAAAAGTTTGAAGAATAGCTGTTAGCTGTCAGCTGAGAGCTATCAGCTATTTTTTCATCAGCGTATCCGGTCCATTCAGACGGCAGGGGCTCGATCTTCAAACCATCCACGCCGACTACGCCGAAGCCTTCGTTCAATAGATAATGCGCTAGCGTGTAACCTGCCGGCCCCAGGCCAACGACCATAATGTTCTTTCCGTTGTAGGGAAGCTGGTACGGTCGCTTTGCGTTTAGCGGATTCCAACGGGTCAACAGGCTGTAAATCTCGAAACCGTAGGGCAGATTCAGCACGTCCGTCAGGGTCGCGGTTTCCGCTAACGGGATATTGACCGGCTCCTGCTTTTGAAAAATGCATCCCTTCATACAGTCGTTGCAGATGCGGTGGCCGGTGCCGGCGCACATCGGGTTGTCGATCGTGACGAGTGCAAGCGAGCCGATCGGGTCACCCTGCTTTTTCAACAAGTGCATTTCCGAGATCTTTTCGTCCAGCGGGCAGCCTTCGGTCTTGATCCCGAGAGGATTACGCTTAACCGAGCCGTCTTTTTCGTGCATGCCGGTCGAGCACGCGTCTTTATCGCGCTCGTGACAAATCATGCAGTAATCGATTTCGTACAGCGCCTCGCGCATCGTGCCGCGGTCGTCGGTCAGCTTAAAACCATCGCGGCGACGCAGCTCGCTCGGTGCTCCGCGCATTATGTTGTGAAGCTTTGGGTCGGGGTGGATCAAGTGAACAAGGTTCTGGTAATCCAAGGCGTGCGGCACCTTAAAGGCTGCCCAGCGTTTTTCCTTTTTGTAAAATTCGTTAGCCGACCAGGCTTCGAGCAGCGAAAGGGCGGCCTTCACGATCAAAAGGTCGCCCGTCTCCTCGATCTTCAGGACAAGATCGGTAAAAACCTTGCCAAAGGTTTTGTCCTTCAACTCATCGACGGCTTTGTTCAGCTTGTTGATCGTCTCCTGAACTTCTTCCGTCCGCTCCGCTTCCTTTGAGATCGATTCTTCGGCGTCCAGTAATCGAGCCGTGATGCTCGCCACCGCCAACTCGTCGTCGTGGATGATGGTTTCGTCGAACGACTTGTACCGCAGATCCTTCAAGGCCTGATCGAACCGAGCCGCCTCGATCGGGTCGAGTTTTTCCTTAAATTGCTTAACCGCGCGTCGTTGTACAAAGAACTTGTATTTCCAGATAGGATTTTGGACCAGGATTTCACGTTCCAGCTCAGCCCTCTCTCGGCCAATGCCGAACATCCTGGCGACAAAATCGGAAAGGTAAGGGGCGGCGTCCGTAAGTATTTTAGATTCAA
>CADEEU010000080.1:0-8430 GCA_902826385.1 uncultured Acidobacteriota bacterium
CCAAATACGACGGCAGAACTTGCAGGTATTTCAAAAGAAATAGCTTCGGAACTCAGGATGCAGTACTCGATCGGCTATGTGCCGACCAACGACCGAAAAGACGGTACGTTCCGGAATATCAAGGTTTCGGTAAACGACGGCCCCAAGAATGAGAAACGTATCGCAATAACTAAATCGGGCCGAGTAGCGGAAGGTGGACCCTCGACTCCACCGCGAAGCAACTGATCGATCAAAACAAACAGACAAGCCCGCTGTGAAACCAAAATTTCGCAGCGGGCTCATCGTTTAGGTTGTTCTATTCGGGCACTGACCCGGATATCTTCTTCCGGGTCGTTTCACCAGTTTCGATGACCGGAAGGCCGTCAGTGACCTCATCGTGAGGCCGCGGTATGACATGAACGGCCGTTACCGTCCCTATCCGCCGCGCAGCCGATGCTCCCGCATCGACCGCGGCTTTTACGGCCCCTACCTCGCCGCGGACGATGGCCGTCACAAGCCCTGCATCGACCTTTTCATAGCCAACAAGCCTTACATCCGCCGCCTTGACCATTGCGTCAGCCGCTTCGATCATTGCCACGAGGCCCATACATTCGATCATTCCAAGTGCCTGCATATAATCAGAGAGAGCCTAACAGAATTTACTTTTTCCGGCGGCGAAGGAGCTTGTAGGCGACCAGCAGTACGGTCAAAAACACCGCTCCAATAAGTATCGCCAGGAAAAATACTCCGATCGCAATTTCCATATTTTGCGTCGTTCTATCTCAGATACATCGCGGCCATCACCAAAAGAACGGCCAAGATCGCCAATATAACCGATCCGACGATGTAAAGCACCGAGGAACCACTGTTTTCGACCCATTCGACCTCGACCGGTTCCAGAACCTTTTTGGTCAATCGTGTTCGCCTTTGATTTGGCCGGTCAACCCGTGTCGGCGAAGCCGCAGCTACTGGCTCCGGGTCCGGAGCAGGAACCGATACGATCTCGTCGGTTTTCGCCGGTTCTTCCATCACCGGCTTGCCTTCGGGCATAACGATCGGGGCCAGCTCGGGTTCAAAAAGCTCGGCAGTTTTTGCTCCCTTCTTTCTCTTGCGACCGTTCAAAGTTCCCGCCGGAGGCCTTATGATCGGTGGCGGCGGCGGTTCAGGGATAACGGACTCGCCACAGTTGAAGCAAAAGGCCGAGCCGTCGCGCACCTTTTTGCCGCACGCCTCGCAGACCGCTTTTTCGACAAGTGTTTCGGGCATCGTTAACAAATCAGTTTACTTGGTTCTTACGGCCGACAAAAGGCTGCTGACGGCGGCGGCAGTATCTTTGGGAAATTTGGGAACAAACTTCGCCCCGCCTGTGTCTTTCGTCAAACGATCAATTACCTTTGAATAGATCTTCTCGTCGTACAAACCAAGCACGAAAACTCGTATATTCCCGGCCTTCAGCGTTTTTACAACGTCTTCAATCGAAGCTCCGCTTTCGCGTTCGTCCCCGTCGGTGATCAAGATCAAAGCTCGCGAGCGTCCGGGATCGGTTTTCGACTGCTCCGTCAGGTACTTTGCCGAGAACATAACCGCATCCAGGATCGCCGTGGGTCCGCCCTGAATAAACATGTTATCGGACGAATCTCGCAGTTCCTGGGAATTCTCAGTCATTTCCTGCCGCAGGACGATCTTCGGCGTATCGACGAATGTAACCAGAAATCCTTCGTCGCCGGTCTTTAAGTCCGCGATGATCGAGTTGGTCGACGTCACCACGCGGTCGAATATCGTTCGGTACGAACCGGAGTTGTCGACGACCAAACCAAAGCTGACCGGCGTCGCGGCTGAACTGCTCGGTGGATTTGCGGGAGCGGTGTCCTGCGCGGCAATGCTCATCGCCAAAACTGCGATAAGGAAGACTGTCTTGTCTAAATTTCGACGCATGCTCTCAAACCTTTGCAAAAACTTCCCGCTCTTCGCCAAGGTCTCTAGCCGCGGGCGTCAAGATCGTTTTTGACGTGATGTAAATCTTAGATCCTTTATCTAACGCTGTCCGGACGTCCGTCTCGCTAACGAAATCAACCGGTTCGTGCTTCACTCCGTTTTCGGTCAAAGACTGCGGTTTCAACTCGTGAATGATCGTCTTTACCGGCGACGTTTGTTCGGCGGCAATCGGCTCGACTGCGCCCTCCGTGTCAACTTTGGGAATGTCGGCTAATTTCTTGCTTAGAAAACCATCCACGATCGCCGCAATCTGCTCGCGTTTCGGCATTGACCTGGCCGGAGAAGCAACCGCAGCAGTTGCAACGGAGTGCGACGCTCTTCCGGCGTTGATCGGCTTTGATTCAAACGCAACCCGCTTAATGTCCATCAGGTGGATCGGCGACACGTTATCGGAGGTAACATTTCCGCCCCAGGAGCCGCAGCCCAGCGTCATCGAAGGGGCAAGGTCTGTTGAAAGGCCGATTGCTCCGTGAGTCGTCGGCGAGTTAATAATCACTCGGGATGCAGGCATCTGCTGACCGTATCGTACAGCCGCCTCACGGCTTTGCGTGTGCATACCCGCCGTGTGTCCCATGCCGCCGAATTTAAGTATCTCTTCACACCGATTCGCTCCATTCTCGACGCCGTCAACCACAAAGTACGCAAGCGTTGGCGAAAGCTTTTCGATCGACCAAGGAAAATCGCGCCCTACGCCGCCGCAATCGGCCAACAAACATCGCGTCTCTGACGGTATCGATATCCCGGCCAGGTTGGCAATGTAGTCTGCCGACTTTCCGACAATGCCCGCATTTAAAGTGCGCTGCGGCGTCAACAGAACATTCGCGACTGCATCGGCTTCGACCGAACTCAGAAAATGTCCGCCCTGCAGTTTGAACTGCTCGCGAACCTGATCGTTCACCGGGGCATCTACGACGACCGATTGCTCAGAGGCACAGATGGTACCGTTGTCAAAACATGTCCCGGTCAGGATGTCGGCGACAGCTTTTTCGATGTTCGCCGTGCGTTCAATAAACACAGGCACATTTCCAGGTCCGACTCCAAACGCTGGCTTACCCGAAGAATACGCCGCTCGGACGAGGCCGATACCGCCCGTTGCCAGGATAACTGCCGTCCGTTTGTGCTGCATCAATGCCTCGGTGCCTTCGATGGTCGAGTTGGCGAGGCAGATCACAGCTTCGGCCGGAAGTCCGTGCTTGATTCCGGCGTCCCTCATGACCCGAGCGGTCTCGGCTATGCACCGGGCAGCTGACGGGTGCGGCGAGAGTACGATCGTGTTTCGGGACTTTATCGCGATGATTATTTTGAAAATCGCGGTCGAAGTAGGGTTGGTTGAAGGGATGATCGCGGCTACGACGCCTCGCGGAGAAGCGATCTCGACAATGTTCTTTGTTTCGGCAACTACGCCGACGGTTTTCAGGCTGCGAAAGTGTTTCCAAACATCTTCGGCCGCAAACCGGTTCTTCTCGCGTTTATCCTCGGCCTTTCCAAAACCAGTCTCCTCGTGGGCAAGTTTTCCCAGCCGGGCGGACTCTGCCAGGGCCGCCGCAGCCATCGCTTCGCAAATCTGATCGATTTGAGATTGATCGAACTTCGCAACCGAAAGAGAAGCGCGGTATGCCGATTCGACGGCGTCCCGCGCCTCTTGCTGTGAAATTAGGTCGGTATCGCCCATTCGTTCCAGGCAGATTTAAGGTCCAGACGAGATAACATCAAGAGCAACGACGAGGTTACTTCGACTTGGTCTTCGTAGAATCGGTGGCCCTAACCGCCGCCTGTCCGCCATCGCCCGAAGTCAACTGTCGTCCGCCTCCCCCGCCGATGGCTTTTTCGTCCGGGCTCAGACCTACCCTGCCGCCTTTCGGAATCACTCTTTCGACCTCATTATGCGGACGCGGTATAACGTGTACGCTAATTAGCTCACCAACCCGGCGTGCCGCAGCCGCTCCCGCATCGGTGGCCGCTTTAACGGCTCCAACGTCGCCGCGGACAAAGATCGTTACATAGCCGGCGCCGATATACTCTTTGCCGACCAGTTGAACGTTCGCTGCCTTAACCATCGCGTCCGCCGCCTCGACGGCGCCCACGAAGCCTTTCGTCTCGACCATCCCGAGAGCTTCTAAACTCATTTGTTTTTCCTCGATTCCTGGTATCTTATAAAGATTTTAGTACACCCTAAAGATAAACAAAAACCTACCCATGCACAAGGTGGATATGGACGTTAGAGTCCGATTCGCCTAATTGACTTTCAAATCAGTCGGCGGCTATATTGTAAGATTAAAACCTGCGTGGTATAACGATTTACAGGATCGGAAAAAGCTTCAAACAATGTCTTCAAGCCTAGGCGAAAAATTACGTGCTGCCCGGGAGCAGCGAGGTATATCGATAAGCGAGGTCGCGGAACAAACGCGTATCTCTCCGTTGTATCTCGAAGCAATCGATTCCGACAATTACAAAACCCTGCCCGGTGGCATCTTCAACAAGGGTTTTGTCCGATCGTACGCTAAGTATGTCGGCGTGGATGAGCAGGAAGCTCTGCAGGACTACTCGCGCATGGTCGCGGAGCACGACCAGATAGGCGAGGAAAACCATCAGAAAAGCTATCGCCCCGAAGTTCTTACGGATGACCGCGCGGCTTCGTCCATCGTTCCGACGGTGATCTTCGCAGCCGTGATTCTGGGTCTGATGACCGCCGGTATTTTGTTTTTGGTCAACTACATCCAGAAGCAGCAGACCGATCCGCTGGTGGCTTCGAACATTGCAAACTCGAATACTTTACCAACCGCTAACAACAGCACCGTGCAGGCAAATGCAACTACGCCTCAGCCGCCGGTTGGTCAGGCTCCAACGATGGATGCCCTGCGGGTCGAGTTTCGTACCAGTGGTGAAGATATCTGGCTGAGTTCGGTGAGTGACGGAACGAGCGGAAGCGGTGTGGTCTCGGCAGATAAGCCGATGACATTCGAACCAAAGCAGCAGCTTCGGTTGAGCTATTCGAAATCGCTGGCACAGGCCGCACAACTGACCATAAACGGCAAGCAGATCACGCTCCCGGCCGTACCCTTAAATCCAAAGCGTCAAATTATCGAGCTGGATTTGAACGGTGAAAACCTTGCGACCGTTTGGCAAAACGCCAGCTTTGCGGCGCCGTCGACCGAGCAACCACAGCCCGTGACGGAAGCAAATACTCAGAATACTCAAACGCCGGCGGCGACTTTACCGCGGCCTACGCCAAGGGTTACGGCAGCGACAACGCCCAAACCGCAGGCGGAGGTAAACACCGGCACACCTGCCGCACCGGCGAATGTGCCGACGATGACGGGCCGTCCGCCGGCAAGGCCTGCTTCGACACCGATCGTCGTCGGGCGGCCGACATCGAACAGGAATAGCAACTGAAATGGATCGTTACGGGCTTAAGGCCCTTAAAGTTTGTCCGCTGCCGCCCGCAGAATAATTGCGGGCGTTCTTGTATCGGCCAGACGAAATCTGCAGATATGAATATTGACGATATCAAAGAAGGCCTTACATTCGACGACGTGCTGCTCGTTCCGGCCTACTCCGAAGTGCTTCCGAACGAAGTGGACACGCGGACGAAATTTTCACGCGGCATCGCGCTGAACATTCCGCTGTGCTCGTCCGCAATGGACACGGTCACCGAGGCGGGCCTTGCCATCGCGCTTGCACAGCAGGGCGGAATCGGAGTAATCCACAAGAATTTCTCGATCGAGCAGCAGGCGGAAGAAGTCGATAAGGTAAAGCGCAGTGAATCCGGCATGATCGTCGACCCGGTAACTATCCATCAAAGTGCTCTTGTGTCCGAGGCCCTTCGGATAATGGGCCGGTTCAAGATCAGCGGTGTCCCGGTTGTCGACGACGACGGCCGGCTTGCGGGCATCATTACTAATCGTGACCTGCGGTTTGAAACGCGGTTCGATATTCCGGTTTCTGAGGTAATGACACCGCAGCCGCTGGTTACGGTGCCGGTCGGGACCACACTCGACGAAGCCAAGATCAAGCTGCAAAAACACCGTATCGAAAAACTCCTTGTCGTGGACGGCGACGGTCATCTTAAAGGCCTGATTACGGTCAAAGACATTCAAAAAGCGATCAACTTTCCTAACGCGGCCAAGGACGATCTCGGCCGTCTTCGCTGTGCGGCGGCGGTGGGAGCGACGGGCGATTTTATGGAACGCGCCGAAGAATTGATGCAGGCACGCGTGGACGCGATCGTGATCGATACGGCCCACGGCCACAGCTCGCGCGTGATCGACGCGGTAAAAAAGATCAAATCAAAATATCCCGAGATCGAGCTGATTGCCGGAAACGTGGCCACATCGGAAGCGACGAAAGAACTTATCGCAGCCGGTGTCGATGCCGTAAAGATCGGTATCGGGCCGGGATCGATCTGCACGACGCGGGTCGTGACCGGTGCCGGTGTGCCGCAGATAATGGCGATTTACGAAGCGGTTTCGGCCGCAAAAGGTACGGGTGTCCCGATAATTGCCGACGGCGGCATCAAGTTTTCAGGCGATGTCGCAAAAGCGATCGCGGCCGGGGCTGATTCGATAATGATCGGTTCCCTGTTTGCCGGTACCGAAGAAGCTCCCGGCGAAGTCATTCTTTACCAGGGCCGCAATTTCAAGACCTATCGCGGCATGGGCTCGATCGGGGCAATGAAAAAAGGCTCGAGCGACCGCTACTCACAGGAAGGCACGACCGCAGATTCCAAGTTCGTGCCGGAAGGCATAGAAGGCCGCGTAGCGTACAAAGGCACGATCGCCGAGATGGTCACACAACTCGTCGGCGGCCTGCGTGCCGGCATGGGCTACACCGGCTGCCGCAATATCTCGGAGCTGCAAAACAACGCCCGCTTCGTGCGAATCACCTCGGCCGGACTACGCGAATCACACGTCCACGACGTAATTATCACCAAAGAAGCCCCGAACTACAGACTGGAGTCTTGAAGGGTCAGAACCACCTGCGTAGCGGGTGGTGGGCTTTTCCAAATGGCTGTAATCGAGCTTGCGGCTCTACCGCCGCATCGTCATTCCACCGGTGTTTCGATGCTTTTCAAATACTTGCGGATAGCTGCTCCCAATCTTCGTAAAGGGATTTGATCCTGGACTCAATTTTGGTTATCTCGTCGGTTGCGCTCTTAAGACGCGTGTAATCGCCGGCGATCTTTGGGTTGGAAAGCTCGGTGGTTTTGGATTTGGACTCGTCTTCCAGGCGTGAAATTTCGGCCTCGATCTCGGCGATGCGTTTTTCGACGCGGTCGCGCTGATTTTTGCTGAGATTCGATTGCGGCTGTTTTTTAGACTTTGCCGAATGGGCTTCGTCATCGATGGCTTTGGTCGCCCTGGACAGCCCGCGAGTGTCGTCCGTCACGCGCACGCTTCCTGCCGGTGGTGTTTCCGCCTGTTCCGTTATAGCGCCCGCTAACCCAGGTGTTTCAGACTGGTGTTTCCAATCGTGAAACTCGGTGTAGTTGCCGCTGTACTGCAATATCGAGCCGTCGCGTTCGAATGAGAGAATCTGGCTTGCTATCTCATCGAGAAAATAGCGGTCGTGGCTGACGACGACGACGGTGCCGGTGTATTCCTGAAGCGCGGTTTCGAGCGCTTCGCGGGCCGGAATGTCGAGGTGATTTGTCGGCTCGTCCAGTACCAGGACGTTCCTTTCGGAATAGATCAGCTTTGCAAGTGCGAGTCTTCCCTTTTCGCCGCCTGAAAGAGCCGATACGTTTTTAAAAACGTCTTCGCCAAAGAAAAGAAATTTCGCCAGAAAACCCCGGAGCGTTCCGTTGTCGGCAAGCGGTGCGACGCGACGCAGCTCCTGGATCACCTCGTTACGCGGCTCTAGCCCTTCCAGGTTCTGTGCGTAGTAGCCGATGTTTGCCTTTGTGCCCCACATCAGTTTTCCGTCGAGTTCCGGCAGGTCGCCGAGCACGGTTTTCAGGAGCGTCGTTTTGCCGGTTCCGTTGGCACCGATTATACCGAGCGCTTCGCCCCGATGAAGCGACAAGTTCAGCCCGGTCGCAAGCGTGCGTGTCGGATAGCCGATCGACATGTCCTCCAGCGTCAGCACGTTGTTGCCGGTCCGCTCCACTTTTTTCAGGCCAAAGGTGCCGCCTGCTTTTTCAGACGCAACGGCCTCGATGCGTTCCATTCGCTGAAGCATGTTGCGGCGCGATTTGGCCTGCTTGGTCTTTTGCCCTTCGAGGTTGCGGCGGATAAATTCCTGCGTTTTGTTGATAAGTGACTGCTGATTTTCGTACTCACGCTGCTGTTGTTCACGGCGGAGCTCGCGTTCGACAAGATAGTCCGAGTAGTTGCCTTTGTATGTCACTGCCTGGCCGCGTTCGATCTCGATAATACGGTCGGTCGTGCGGTCGAGAAAATATCGGTCGTGGCTGATGACGACGTAGGTTTTGTCGTAATCGTGCAGAAACTCTTCCAG
>CADEEU010000080.1:8440-11368 GCA_902826385.1 uncultured Acidobacteriota bacterium
GCAGGACATCCGCACCCGAAAGCAGCATGCGGGCCATGCCGAGCCGGTTCTTTTGCCCGCCGGAAAGCGTACGGGTTTCGGCCAACCACATCTCGCGTGAAAACCCCAGACCGAGCAGGATAGATTCCGCACGGGCGGCGTAGGTGAAGCCGTCGGCGTGTTCGAACCGCGTTTGCAGATCGGCGTACTTTTCAAGAATGGCGTCGGAATGGTCCGTCTCCATCTGCTTTTCGAGGCTCCGCATTTCGGCCTCGATATCATGGATCTCTTTGAAGGCCGAAAGTGCGGCGGTGTGGACGGTTTCGTTTGCGGTAAAATCGACGTGCTGGTCCAGCAGGCCGATCTTCATGCCGTTGATCGAAACAACGTCGCCGGAATCGGCGCTTTCCTGCCCGGTCACGATCCGGAAAACCGTAGTTTTGCCCGCACCGTTACGGCCAACAAGGCCGACCTTTTCGCCCGGATTGACCTGAAAGGTCACGCCGCGAAGTATTTCATTCCCGCCGTAGGATTTTTTTATGTCTGAAAGCCTGAAGAGCATAAAAACGAGTAGCCGACTTATCAAAAAAGCCGGCTACCGGGTTTGTTTATTGTGATGCGAACTATTTGCTCGAGTTCGCAGCAGGTCTATTGACCGCGGCGTTGGCTGCCGGCTTGGCGTTGTTTGCCGTGCTGTTCGACGCTGCGCCGGCGTTCGATGCATTGGCACTTCCGCCGTTGGCGTTCGACGCGGCGGCGTTCGCATTTGCCGCATTACCGTTTGCGTTCAGCGGCGAGAAGTTGTTCGAATTCGCTTCGGATCCCGGAGCCGGGGCCGGGCGGGCACCGCTCAACTCATTCGGATTGTCCACAACTTTCTTTGCAAGGAAATTATCGACCTTTGCTTCGTTGATCGCCATTGCTGAATAAGACTGCCACAATAAATTCTTGCGGGCGTTGATCAAAAGCTCGGTCACCCGCTGGCGGACGCCCTGACTTTCGAGTGTCAGATCTTCGTCCTTCTCCTGCTTTCGCTGCAGTTTGACGATCAAAATACGGCCTTCCAGCGGAACTGCGGCCGGAACTATCTCGCCGTTCTGGGCCTTATTCATCACATAATCCGCAATTTGAGCACCCAGCGTCTGCTTCATTTCGTCTTCAGAGAAGTAACGCCAGTCGCCGCCGTTCGAACGGGTCTGCAGGTCTTCGCTGGCCTCGCGGGCGAGCGTGGCAAAATCGGCGCCGGACCGGCTGCGGTTGTAAAGCTCCGTGGCCTTTGCACGGGCCTGGTCTTCGTTGGTCGTTACGTCGCCCTGGCCGCTGTTGGACGGATCGATGACGATCGCGGCCAACTGCGCACCGCGTTTGTTTTTAAACTGGTCCTTGTTGCCGTTGTAAAAATCTTCGATTTCTTTGTCCTTCGGCGATTCGACGCGGTTGGTAATTTTTTCCTGAAGCTTCTGCAAGGCAAGCTCTTTCTTGATGTTCTGGCGCCAGGATTGTTCGGTTTCGCCCGCGGCCTTCATCTGCTTGTCGAACTCTTCGGCCGACAGTCCGCTGCTAGTTTTGCGCTTGTTCATCTCGGCCGTAACGTCGTCATCCGACGGAAGCGAGCCTTCCTTCTCAGCTTTTTGATACATTACTTCGGTCTGAATCAAAGTCTGAAGCACGGTCAACCGGGCCGACGCCAGTTCAAGCGGCGACAGGTTCATTTCCTGTCCCTGGGCCTGTGCCTTGACGCCTTTTTCGACCTCTTCCATCTTGATCTCTTTGCCGTTAACGCGTGCCGCAACCTCATTAGGGTCGGCGGTCGTAGTTCCGGTGGTATTTGCCGCCGGCTGGCCCGAGCAAGAGGTGAAAACAAGAGCGGCAAGCGAAAGACCCGCGACCGCAAACAATCTGAACCTGAATTTATTCACTTTAAGTGAGACTCCTTTCGACTTATCGAACTTTATCATTACTTGACTAAGGGGGAGAATTTCTGCTATAAAATCAGTTTTTGTGATTTTGATATCAATTTATCAATCTAACCTCACAAACATATTGGAGGCAATTATCTAAAATGGCTAAGCGATGCGACATATGCGGCAAAGGACCGCAATTCGGAAACAACGTTTCCCACGCAAATAACAAAACCCGGCGGCGATTCAATCCGAACCTCCAGCCGGTCCGTGTTCAGCTTCCGACCGGCGGCAACGGCAGGATCAAAGCCTGTACGCGATGCATTAAGTCGGGGAAAATTATCAAAGCGGCTTAAAGGTTTTTGATAACAATACTTACCGTTAAGTTGCCAGATGCCGATTTTAAGAAAGGCGTCTGGCTTTTATTTTGTTAAGAGTTCAAGCTTTAGCTTGCCACCGCCCTCGTGACGGAGGATAAATCAGAGGCAAGCTAAAGCTTGTACTATGAACTTAAAGCACCGCAATACACTCGATCTCGACCCGCGCATCCCGCGGAAGCCGGGCGGCTTGAACGGTCGCTCTCGCGGGTTTGTTATCGACAAAATACCGCGAATAGACGTCGTTCATCGCCGCAAACTCGCCCATATCCGCGAGGAAAACCGTCGTTTTCACAACATCTGCCAAACCTGCTCCGGCGGCCTCAAGGACTGCCGTCAGGTTCTTAAAAACCTGCTCGGTCTGTTCCTTTACATCTTTCGAAACAAACTCGCCTGTAGCCGGATCGATCGGAATCTGGCCGGAGCAAAATATCATGTTCCCGGCCTTGATCGCCTGCGAATATGGCCCGATCGCTCCCGGGGCGCTTTCTGTTGAAATTACCTGCTTCATCTGTCGCAAATTCCGTTTAAGGATTATTCGAGCAAAACGCGGATTGTACCAAAAAACAGGCCGGAATCCAAATAGCGGTAGTTCTAGTGTTGCGGGTTTAGAGGTTCGATCAGATAGCCAGCTAACGCCTTTTTCTGGTCCTTCTTCATTCCCTTCTTCA
>CADEEU010000081.1 GCA_902826385.1 uncultured Acidobacteriota bacterium
GGAAAAAGCCTACATAAGACGCGATGTCTTGCTGCGTTACATCGCGGTGGCATATGAGTACGACGGACTGCGCGACGACCCGCGCTTCGACAATCTGGAGCGTCGACTGGGCTTTCGCAAGTAAACAGAAACCGGGTGATTTAGCTGGCAGAAAATCCTCGTACAACTTAAACTCTTATCTAGCCCACTATAAATTGTCGGCCGATCTTTCTAACCCCAATGAAAATCGGCGGTAGTAGTGTTCGCACGCCTCACCGATTTTCTAGCATATGAAACGATGCCCCGAGTGCATGCGGGATTATTTCGACGACACGCTGCTTTACTGTCTGGATGACGGAAACACGCTGCTTGAAGGGCCCGCTACCGCTGAACAACTGATCGGGCTGCTTCCAACGGTCGAGATGACGAGCGGCTCGTCACGGCTGCCCGGTGACCAGACGGCGATTTTGCCGCACGGGACTTATCCGTCTCAATCTTACAGAAAGTTCGACAAACGTCTGTTGGCGGCCCCGCTTTTGCTGGCCGTAACCATTTTTGCAGGCCTGGCAGCCTATCGATATTTTATGACCGACAGCTCCGGGCCGATCGATTCTATCGCCGTTCTTCCTTTTCAGAACAACAGCAACGACGCCGAAACCGATTACCTTTCAGACGGCCTTGCGGAATCGTTGATTTTCCGCCTTTCGCAACTGCCGGGTTTGAAGGTTAGCCCAACGAGCTCGGTCATTCGTTACAAGGGCAAAGAGACCGATCTTGCCGCGATCGCAAGCGAGCTTGGTGTCGATTCGGTGATGACCGGACGTGTCGTGTCGCGCGGCGATAGTCTTAATATAACCGTCGAGCTTGTCGACACACGCAACAACCGTTCACTCTGGGGCGAGCAGTACGAGCGAAAGATGTCCGACCTGCTCAACACACAGCGTGAGATAACCGCGGCCATCACGCAAAAGTTGCAGCTTAAACTCGTTGGAAACCAAACCCGCGGCCTGACAAAACGCTACACCGACAATAACGAAGCCTATCAGCTTTATCTAAAAGGCCGGTTTCATTTCGCAAGGCGAAGCGAGGCAGACATCCTGCGAAGCATCGACCTGTTTAGACAGGCCATAAAGCTCGACCCAGATTTTGCCCTCGCCCATGTCGGCGTTGCGGAAGCATACTCCGTAATGCCGTCATACCCGTATATGGCGCCGAAAGAAGCCATGCCGCAGGCCAAGATCGCAATTGCGAAGGCGCTTGAGATCGATCCGGAACTGCCGGAAGCCCATACAACCTCAGCGGTAATCGCGGCGACGTACGACTGGGATTGGGAAAAAGCCGAGGTCGAATTTAAACGCTCGATAGAGCTCGACCCGGACATTGCAACGACGCATCATCGGTATTCATGGGTGTTCTTGAGCCCGATGGGCCGGCATGAAGAAGCTATCGCCGAAATGAAAAAGGCGATGGAACTGGAACCGCTTTCGCTGATTCAGGGGGCAAATTTTGCCGCCGTATACATGTACGCGAATCAATTCGACCTCGCGGTCGAACAGGGAAGAAAAACGTACGAGCTCGATCCAGTTTTCGTTACAGGAAAAAGCTGGCTTTGCCATTCTTATAATGCTAAAGGAATGTATGGGGAATCGCTCGCCATCTCCGAGAATGAGCCTAATTTCAGGCTCGGCGTGCAGCTCGCCTATGCCTATGCAAAAACTGGGCGCAAACAGCAGGCGCAAGAGTTGATAGACAAGTTCAAAGAGCTTGAGAAATCTACTTACGTGGTCAACTACTGGCTCGCCGTCAGCTATGCCGCCCTGGGCGAAAAAGATGCCGCGTTCGCCGAGCTCGAAAAGTCATTTCAAGCTCGCGACTGGTTTTTGCCAAGGCTGAAAACCGATCCTTTCCTGGAACCCTTGAAAGCCGATCCACGGTTCGACGAACTACTCAAAAGGCTAAATCTACGATAGGAAACCCCGCAGAACTTGATCCAGCCAAATCCAATGACCTGCAACAGGAAAATGTAGTAATATCCGGTATAGAAACCTCAAACCGGAATGAAACAATGCCCAAAATGCCAGCGGTGTTATCTCGATGCGACGCTGAATTTCTGCCTTGAGGACGGCGACGTACTGCAGGACTACGTTCAAATGGCAGATTTTCCGACCGAGGTAATGCCGCACTCGATGGAATCGCAGACGAGGCTGTTTTCGTCCGGCCTTTCCGGTGAAGCTCCGGCCTATGCTCCGCCCGATTCGATTACACGCACCGCAAACTCTATTGCGGTCCTGCCGTTTGCTCACATGAGCAGCGATCCGGACGACGAATATTTCTGCGACGGCCTGGCAGAAGAGCTGATAAATGCGTTGGCTAAAGTCGACGACTTAAAAGTAGTTGCCCGCACGTCTGCTTTTTCCTTCAAGGGGAAAAATATGGATGTCGGACGGATAGGCGCAACGCTAAACGTCCAGCACATCGTCGAAGGAAGCGTCCGTAAATTCGGCGAGCGAATGCGCATAAACGTTCAGCTCGTCAATGCCGCTGACGGCTATCATATCTGGTCCGCAAAATACGACACCGAAATGCGAAATATCTTTGATGTGCAGGATGAGATAGC
This sequence comes from uncultured Acidobacteriota bacterium, assembly GCA_902826385.1. Classification (GTDB taxonomy): domain Bacteria; phylum Acidobacteriota; class Blastocatellia; order Pyrinomonadales; family Pyrinomonadaceae; genus OLB17. The sequence continues at coordinate 2,597 of CADEEU010000081.1, forward strand.
CCGCTCGGTCGTAAGCGAGCTCACGACTAAGCTGCTCGGTAAAGAACAGACCGGTGCAAACGATCGAATGACCCTGCTGATCGAAGACTTAAAGAATCACGCCAGCAGCGTCGAGGCTTACCAACAGTATCTACGCGGACGATTTTTTCTTAACAAGTTCACGCCAAAAGATTTCGAGCGCGCCATCGAGTGTTTTGAAAAAGCAATAGACATCGATCCTGATTACGCCAACGGCTACGCCGGCCTCGCCGACGCTCACATGTTGTCGACCGAGATGGGCTCAGTACCTACTCACGTCGGAATGCCAAAAGCCAAAAATGCTGCGGAAAAGGCCCTGACCCTCGACCCGATGTTGTCGGAGGCCCATTCGGCGCTCGGCTTTGTAATGCAGGACCTTGATTTCGACTTCGCCGGTGCCGAGCGGGCCTTTCGGCGGTCGATTGAGCTTAACCCGAACAACTCGAACGCTCGAAGGTCTTACGGACAACTTCTCGCTCAACTCGGCCGACACAAAGAGGCGGAGCATCAATTTAAGAAAGCTCTGGACGTCGATCCGCTTTCGGCTATCGGGAACTGGATCTACGGTTTCGGACTGTTTGAGGCACGTCGGTATGACGAGTGTATCGAACAGACTAGGAAAACGCTTCAACTCGACTCAAATTTTCCCGCGGCCCACCTTAGCCTTTCTTTTGCTTTTCATATGAGCCGCGATTTTGCCTCTAGCGTCGAAGCTTATGCCAAATTCAGCGAATTGTGCGGATCTCACGACATTGCGACAAAGGCCCGAACGGCTTTCGACGAAAACGGCTGGGAAGGCTTTTTGAAGGCTATGGTCGATGATGATGCTCGTCCCAGGTTGAGCTCTTACACTGTCGCAGTTTACCAGGCCGGGCTCGGCGAGACGGATAATGCCTTGGCAAGCCTGGAAGAGTCTTTGGCGAAAAAGGAACCGTATGTGCTCATGCTTAAGGTCGATCCGCGTTTAGACGATCTCAGGGACGATCCTCGGTTTCAGGCACTGATCGGAAAGATCGGTTTCCCGAACTAGGCTGGCTTCGCTACCGAAGCAAACCCGGATAACCATTCTTACACGTTAAAAAGTTTAAAACCGATATCGAAATCGCATGCTGAAACTGCGGCCCGGCCCGTCGATTCCCCAGCCGGGCGCACGGTGGCTTTTGTCGGCTATATTTTCCAGATCGGCCGTGACTTCGAGTTTGTCGCTGATGCGATAGCCGCCGCGAAGGTTGAAAAGAACATAACCCGGGATCGAACGAAAGAGCGGAACAGTAGTGTCATTGTTTGCGACGAGAACACCATTGATGACGGCGCCTAGCGGCAGTACGCGATTTTGGATCTGTGCAAGCGTTTCGCCCGTAGCGATCAGAGTTCCGCCCGACGATCCGCACTGCCCGTTTGTTCCGACGGTCGTAAGTCCGCGAACACAAGCCCCGCGGCGGAAGAAGTTTTGAATCTGGGTGCGTGACCGTACCGCTCCGGTACGGCGGTCGGCAAGATCGAGGGAAGAAAAGCGATTTTGACGCCCAGCGCCGTTAGCGTAGCCTTCAACCCAATATCGCTTGCCTGCCGGCGCGTATTTTATGCCGAGAAAAGCGAATTGGGGCGGCAGGCCACCGCCGCCGAGATTAGGAGCTTCGCCCGTGGTTCGATCTTCGGCATAGGCGTAAGAGTAATTTCCGTTCGCGGACCAATCGGCCGAGATCCGATAGTCGAACTCAAACTCAACGCCGGAAATCCGCGAATTATTAAAGTTCGTTTGAACAAGGACCGGCGATGTCGAGAGCGGAACAAAAACCGCGCCGTTCGCGTTCTGGCTGGAGATCGTTTGGCTGCCAAGCTGCAAGCCAACGGCTCCTTGCGGAAGGATCAGCGTTTGCCGCACAATCGCGTCACCATAGTCGATAACGAAGCCGGTAAAATTGGCGAAGAGCCTCCTGTTTTTGTATCTAAAACTAAGATCGTAGCTGTCGCTCGTTTCCGACCGAAGCGTGGCGACTTCGAAGCCGGTTGAAACCGCATTCGCGTCGGCAGTTGTGCCGATCGTTGCTCCCAGACCGGCGATATCTGTTGTCGAAACCTGAAAACCCACACCAACCAGGCCGAGCGAACCTAACGACGTGATGTTCGGAGCACGAAATCCGCGCGAATAGTTAAACGCCGTGCTGAAACCACCGTGAACGCGAACTGTCGCACCGATCCGGCCAGAATAATCTTCGAACCGAGCGGAATCGTTAGGAAAAAGCGGGCGGTTGTTTGCGACAGGAGCATCCTCCGCACGCGAGCGATAAGACGCGACGTTGTAGCGCACTGCACCGCTGATTCGCAGGCGTTCGGGAATTGCGTCAAAAACATCCTGAACATAAAGTCCGGTCAGGTCGTACGTTGCACCGTTCGGAACGCGCGGACGAACGAGCGTTACCACGCCGGTCGCCGGATCGTTACTGAAAGACGGAGCAGAGACCTTGTCATGATAGTGGTCGCCGCCGATCAAAAAATGATTGTGCGAGAACTGTTTGTCGAGGTAGAAGTTAAATCCCCAGGTCGTCGTCCGTTCTTTGTCGTTGGTTATCGCCGCTAGAGGATTTCCCTGTCCGCCCTGGTTAATACGTTCTTCACGCTGGCTGTTGTAGGAAACGGCAGCCGATAAGTTATCAAAAAATCCCACTCCCTGTTTGAAGTAACGCAGATACCCGAAATCCAGCATCAGATTTTTCAAGTCCGCGATCAGGTTGCCGTCGCCGCCCAGAAGCTGGTCGTAACGTTTCCCGCCATCCTGCTGGCTTCGCTGATATCTAAAGCTGAAATGCTGATAGTCGGACGGGGCAAAATTGGCCTGTACAGTGCCGCTATACTGGGTAAATGCCGTGTCCGGCAAACGCTCGCTGCCAGTGATGTTCGACGGAAGGCCGAGGAACCGCGTGATCGCCGAATGACTGTCGATGCCGCCGCCCGGCCGAAGCGGGTTTATTCGTCGTGCCGCCAGATTGGTCAATATCCCAAACCGTTTTGCACCGTATCCGATAACGGCATTCCCGCCGAACGAACGGTCGGCACTGGTGTAACCGGTACCGAATTCTCCGTTCCAGACCGGCGAGTCATATCCGAACTCGGGCTGCCTGGACATCAGGTGAAGACTTCCGCCGAGGCCGTCCGAACCGAATTGTGCCGTGTTCGGGCTGCGCTGCACTTCGATACTGCGGGCTGCGGTCGGTTCGTTGAGGTTGAAAAAGGTGTTGATCCCGCCGCGTTGCGTCGAGTTCGTGTACCTAATTCCGTCGACATAGACGCCAACTTCAGTCAGCCCGCGGACGAGAACCGCGCCGATTGTCGGGCTGGTTCGCTGGAGCGATATTCCAACTTCTTCATCCGCGATCTGGGCTAGCACCGCAGTTGTGCGCTGGCCGATCTTATCTTCCGATGCAATGCTTATCGATAACGGAGATTTCTGGTTTTCCCCGACTAGTCCCGTTTCGGCGGTCACCGTTACGTTTTCGTCCGGGCGAGCGACATCCATCAATATATTCACGATAAACGGATACGTCCCCCGAGTGTCGTGTCCTCGCGCCACTTTGACCGTCACGCTCGTTGAGCTGAAACCGGGCCTGGAGGCGCGCACGACATAGGTTCCGTTCGGAACATCCAGAAACTCGTAAATTCCCGCGTAGGTAGCTCGGACGGAGCGAAGAACGATATTCTGTGGTCCAAGCAGTTGCACCTCAACCTCCGCGAGGGAACCGGAGTTGCGGTCGCGGACCGCCCCCGCGACATTTTCGCCGGAAATGGTCTGAGATAAAACGGATGCGGCCGAAACGACAAGAACGAATAAAACAGTCGATAATGCTTTTGGGAACATGAAAGTTTAATCCGGTCCGAATATTACCGCCGCGTCCATACAAGGGAAAAGAAAGATGCTCGGCGATTATTCCGTATGGTATGTTGCGACGCTGGTAGGCGTCTCATAACACTTTACTTTGTAAACCCGAACCCTATCGTCCCGAATCCGGGTGTTAAGATACTCAACAAAATAACGGGCAATGTTTTCAGCCGATGGATTCAGCTCTTCGTCAAATGGCGGCAGTTCGTTCAGGTTGCGGTGATCCAGATACTTCACAATCTCATCCGCCGCTTTCTTTAAATCGCCGAAATCGATCAACAGCCCGATGTTATTCAATTCCTCACCCTTCGCGTAGATCTCGATCTTGTAATTGTGCCCGTGCAGGTTCTCACACTTCCCCTTGTACCCGCGCAACTGGTGAGCAGACGAGAAATTGCGTTCTATCATTACTTCAAAAAAACCGGGCATAGTTTATTTTCCGCTTACTGGAGAACTAATAATAACCCAAGCGAGTTCTTATCGAAATCACATAATCAGCCTTTCAAAATTGTATCAATGTCGGCTATTTCACTCGTTATCCGCATTCTTGGCAGGCTTTGGAGAAAATCTTTGCCGTAGCGTTTGGTTCTGAGGCGTGGGTCGAGGATGGCGATTACGCCTTTATCGGTGGTTGAGCGGATCAGGCGGCCGATGCCTTGTTTTAGGGAGATGATGGCCTGCGGGACGCTGAAGTCGAAGAATGAGTTGCCGCCGTTGTCGTCTATGAACCGCGAACGGGCGGCGACGACCGGGTCGCTTGGGACGGCGAAAGGGAGTTTGTCGATGATGACGCAGGAAAGCTGATCGCCCTGTACATCGACGCCCTGCCAAAAACTTGCGGTGGCAAAAAGCACTGCGTTCGGCGTTTCGCGGAAGCGGTCGAGCAGTCCGGCTTTGGACATCGAACCCTGGACCAGACATGTGTAGGAAATGCGCGAAGAGACAAGTTCGTACAGCGCCGTCATCGATTGATAGCTGGTGCACAGAACGAAAGCCCGGCCACGTGTTGCCTGCAGAATTTTCACGATCTCGCCTGCGGCAAGCTGAGTAAATTCCGGCGACCGCGGATCGGGCATGGCTCGCGGAAGGTAAAGCAGCGCCTGGCTTTCGTAATCGAATGCCGACGGGGCCTCGAAACCGCTGGTCTTCGAAGTGTCCAGGCCGAGGCGGTCGCGTATGAAATCGAACTTGCCGTTGCTCGACAGCGTGGCCGAGGTCAGGACGCAGCTCTCGACCTTATCAAAAAGCTTCTCTCGCAAAAGCTCGGACACATCGACCGGCGACGCCCTTAAGAAAATTCCTTTACCGCGTTTTTCCAGCCAATAGACGTAATTTTTCTCAGCCTGCGTGACGACAAAATCGAGATCGAACCGCGTTTGCCGTGTGCGGCGGAGCAGGCTTTCGGCTTCTGGGACCGTTTCGGCGAATACGGCAAGGTGAGTTTCCAGTCCTTTTAGCGTCGCATCGAGAGCATAGTATGCCTCGCCCAATGGCGTTGCTTGTGTGTCGCCGGCTGTCGAACGAAACGCGAACGCGTCCGGCTCGAGCGGAAACCTGCCTTCAAAACGGGCCTGCGTGAATCGTATCCAGAACTGGTCCGACAGGCCGACAATCTTCGAAGCGGTTTTGTCGATATCACGCGTCGCGATCGCGTCGCTGATCGGCAGCGTCGCGGCGTCGCGGGCGAGCTCGTCTATCTGAAAATTCGAAATCTGGAACCCGAAATAGTCGGCCGCGATGTCTTCTATCAGGTGGGCTTCGTCGAAGATCACCGCCGAGTAATCCGGAATAACGCGGCCGAACTTGTTGCCGCGAACGTTCAGATCGGCAAAAAAGAGGTGGTGATTGACAACGATTATGTCGGCGTTCTCGGCATTCGCCCGCATGCGAGTGATAAAGCACGGCTCGAAATCGGGGCACTTTTGCCCGATGCAAGTTTCGCCTTTTGCATTGATGCGGCTCCAGAACGAAAGGTCTTCGGGCAAATCTTCAAGCGCGCGCCGGTCGCCGGTCTTTGTTTCGCGGCTCCATTCCGAAACACGCCGAAAATGGTCCATCTGGTCCAGGCCGTCCAGGATCGGTTGATGATCGGCTTTGTGAATGCGATAAAGACAGGCGTAGTTCGACCGTCCTTTCATATAGGACGCCGAGAACTTTCGCGGCAGGGCCTTTTGCAGAAAAGGTATATCCTTTTCCATCAACTGCTCTTGCAGATTCTTGGTACCGGTCGAAACAACGATCCTTTTTTTGCCGCCCACCGCCGCCGCAACAGCGGGAACGAGGTACGCCAGGGTTTTTCCGGTTCCGGTCCCTGCTTCAACGATCAGGTGCTTTTTATCTTCGAAAGCTTTGGCAACGCGTTCGGCCATGGCTATCTGGCCGCTTCGGTACTCGTATTTATCGTGAAACCGGGCGATCAGACCGCCGTCGCCAAACACTGTTTCTAGGTAGTTTTGCTGCATTCAGGAGTTAGAAATTCGTTGACTTGGGCACCTCTATTTTGGTACAAAAAAGGATTGATTAAGACATTTAGATGCAAAGAAATAGGGCTTCTCCCTCGGACTGCCGAGGGCTGGCCTGTAGAGCAGAGATGTCGAAATCCTATTAGATAGTAATTGTTAAGCCTTCCCATGTCGAAACCGTCCCGGTATCTGGCGTGTTTCTGCGTGGGAAAATCACGCAATTGCGACTGTATAGTTATATTACTGAGCAAGCCGCATCGAGCGGCAGCATTGTCTAAGGAGTGAAGTTAGATGGATCGAACGAAGATCGCCGACTCTCGGCGGAGTATTCTGCTGAGTTTGGGTATTTTAAGCATTATCACGGCGATCATCGCGTTGCCCTTCGGCCTCGGTGTCGAAGCGGGCCGCAAAACAAATGGAAAAGGGCTTTTTTCGCGAGAGAAAAGCGACGAAGATCATCTTCCGAACTACGACATCCGCACCGACAAAACCGCATTCGAAAAACTTGGACGGTTTCGAAATTCCTTAAACCGAAGTGCCTCCGCCGTGGCCGACCAGCGTGACGATCTGGTTCGCGGCGAAAATATCCTTAAAACCAGAGTCCCGACCCTCAAAATCGAATACAGCCGCGAAATAAGCACGCCGGAGGTCATTTCGGCGGACGTCGCGATGGGCAGAAACTTTCTGGCCCGCGCTACATCGGACAAAAAATCGCGTGCGTTACTGGGTTTTCTCAAAGAAAACAAGGGCCTGGTCGGTGCCACAGATCGGCAGATCGACGGCCTGAAACTCTTTGCCGATTACCAAAACCCGGACGGAAATCTCGGTTTTGTCGAGTATACGCAAGAGATTAACGGAATCCCGGTGTTCCGCGGAACAATCAAGGCTGCGTATACAAAAAACGGTGAGTTGATGCGAGTCATCAACAACTTTGCCCCGGGGCTTGAGTATCAGAACCTTTCGACCGAATTTGGTGACCCATCGGTCGCGTTGGCCGCAGCCGCCGGCCATATCGATTATCAACTTTCACAGGCGGAAATGGCTCGCGATGCGGGGCGAAGTGACGAACTTAAAGCAATTTATGGAACCGGCGAATGGTCGCCGAGGGCAGAAAAGGTATATTTTCCGACCGAACCGGGAATCGCGATTCCCGCGTGGCGAGTTTATATAACTCAGCCGCTGCGAACCTATTCCGTGATCGTAGATGCCGCGAGCGGGGAATTATTGTGGAGAAAAAACCTTACAGAAGAGCAAACTCAGCAAAGTACCTTCGAGGTTTACGCGAACCCTAATGCGATGATCAACGTAGCGGACAGCCCGGCACCTGCCGCGCCGACCGTTTTCAATCCCGCCGATGGAGCGCAGGGTTTGCCGCTGCCCAGATCAAACGTCACGCGGATCGGCAACGAATCGCCGTACAACTTTAATAACAGCGGCTGGATCGGCGACGCGATCAATATTACGGACGGGAACAACGTAGAATCCGGCCTCGACCTGAGTGCCCCGAACGAAATTGACCCGGGAACGCAAGCCACGGGCAATCCCTTCCGAGTTTTCAGCTCTTTATGGAACCCGCCGCCCGGCATTCCCGGACCAGGTGATGAACCGGCGACGGCTGACGCGGGTCGGGGTGCGGTCATTCAGCAGTTTTACATCATGAACCTGTATCATGATGAGCTTTATCGGCTAGGCTTTACCGAATCTGCCCGAAACTTTCAAAACAATAATTTCGGCCGCGGCGGACTTGGCGGCGATCGCGTTTCAGCGGAAGGCCAGGATTCGGCTTCGGTCAACAATGCAAACTTTTCGACGCTGCCCGACGGCCAGCGGCCGAAAATGCAGATGTTCGTATTCACGGGCCCAAACCCGGATCGTGACGGGACGACCGATGCAGAGATCATGATCCATGAGGCGACACACGGAACGTCGAACCGCCTGCATGCTAATGCCGACGGCCTGACGTCGAACATGTCCAGGTCGATGGGCGAGGGCTGGTCCGACTTTTATGCACACGCAATGTTATCCGAGCCGAGCGATCCGATCGGCGGGACCTATCCCTTAAGCGGCTATCTAATGCTGAATGGGTTCGGGGCGGTCGGTACGGCCAATCACTATTACGGCATACGACGCTTTCCAAAAGCGATCATGTCGGCCACCGGCGGCCCGCAGAACCGGCCGTTCAATCCGTTGACCTTTGCCGACATCGATCAGACGCGGTTGAACGTAGCGGACGGAGCGTTTCCGGCTATGTTCGGTGCTCATATTTCTTCTAATGCCGATCAGGTACACGCTGCGGGAGAGGTTTGGAGCAGCGCATTGTGGGAAGTTCGTGCACGGTTTATCCAGCGGCTTGGCTGGTCGGTCGGCAACCCAAAGGCGCTT
>CADEEU010000082.1 GCA_902826385.1 uncultured Acidobacteriota bacterium
AATTAACGCCGTGAAAAAACCTGATAAGACGATTTTTTTCATAATTCCCACCTCGACGACTTTTCCGAGCGGCAAGCCGCGTTCCATTGGATGCAATTTCTTACATGCCGGTGCCGGGCTTGTAGGTCCGAGCGGTGCGTTTATTCAACTGTGAAGGATAAAAGTAAACCTCGCGAAGCTCGCCTTTGCTGTACCGCTCGGCCTGATCGTTAAAGTGTTTCGATCGCGGGTCGCCGCTTTCGCCGCCGGCGGTCACCGCCTTTGCTCGGACGGTCTTGCCGAATTCAACCACAGCCACGAAGCTGTTCCCGGACGTTCCGTACCACCGCTTTGTACTCCGCGTGGGACGAGCGCCGAATGAGGCAAGTGAGCCCCAGTTGCCAGACGTAAAGCCGACCGGAATGCTCGCGTCATTGTCCGAGAACGGGTGAACGATGTCGCCCGTCAGGCGCTGAAACCGATTGATCTCGCCCCACGGCGTGTTCCATTTGCCGAAATCGGCGGCGAGTTTGTCCGAAGCGGCGACGAGTGATTGGAGCATCACTGCCGCCGACGCTTTTGTGTCGATGTAATCGGCCGGAGAAACGCCGGCTGCACTTGCATCGGCGATCACGCGTCTCGTCATCTCTTCGGCCCAGAATACGGCCAGCGATGTCGCGACCGAATCGACCGACCAGCGAAGGTCCCATTTGCGAAGCACGTCTATTTGCTCCGAGGTTTTAGATTTTAACGGGTCCGAGCTGGGCAAAGCTTCCCACGCTTTGATCATTGCGGGAAGCGGCTTTTCAAACCACGGCAAGTAGCTGTCGTAAGCCGCATCGCGGAGTTTGTCCAGCGTAAAGTCCTTTCGATCTTGCAGCACGCGAATGGCGTGCAGGCCGCGTGCATTCTCGGTTCCGGAATCGACGTAACGCGGATAATCCGATCGTTTCAGGCTGCTTGGGCCGGCCGCGGACCACGGCCAGTTGTTTGAGTTGTAAAGCCATCCGCTCGCCGGGTTAAAAAGGTTGGGCGATTCGTCGGTGGTCAACAGGCCTTTATATTCGGTCGCCGGATCGCTGCCGTCGACGGGTTCGGTCCAGTCGAATTTATCGTCGCGACGCTGAATGTAGTTCGGGTGAAAGTACGCGATGTTGCCATCAGCGTCGGCATAGATCGTCGCGTTCGAAGAATTCGCGTGCAGGTCCATGATCTGCTTGAACTCTTTGTATGTTTTTGCCTTCGTGCGTTTGTAGGATTGTGTCAGTGCCTCGACCGGTTTGTACATCAGGCTGACACTGACCCATTGGCCGGATTCGGTCTTGCGGATGATCGGGCCGTGATGTGTGCGATAAACCGTGATCCATTTTTCGGCCAACTTGCCATTTTCTTTATAAGACAGCCTGATCCGCGATTCGGTAACCGGCTTTTCGGCACTGCCATGTTTGTAAAAGAATCTATCGTCTTTCCTGACGATCGTTTCAATGTATTCATCCACCGCATCGACGGCGCTGGTCGTGTGCATCCAGCCGAGCCGTTCATTAAAGCCTTGATAGATAAAGAACTGTCCCCACGTCGCCGCACCGTAGGCGTTCAGGCCCTCGCCGCTCGTCATTTGAAGCTCGGAACGGAAGAAGAACGACGTGTGCGGGTTGATCAGCAGCAGGGCCTTTTTGCCGGTTGTGTTCTTTGGCGCGATAGCAATGCCGTTCGAACCGCTCGGTTCCGGCGGGAAAGCATCGGCATCGGAATCCGCTGCGGCCTGAACAGTTTCGGCGTCACCGTACATTTTCTGCAGGTCCTTCAGGCTGATCGATTCGATGTCGCCGCCGATGCTGCCTTCGGTATAGCTCAATGCCATCCACGGCTCAAATTTCGTGATTACTTTTGGTCGTACGTCAGGATGCGTTGCGAGATAAAAGTTCAATCCGTCGGCCCAGGCCGTCATCAACTCCTGCAGCCACCGCGGGCTGGCCGAGTATTTTACCTTTAGGTCTTCAGGATCGATGAAAATCTTCATTCTCAAATCGCGCCAGATTGCGGAAGGGCCTTCGGCTTCGGCGAGGCGTCCCATTGCGTTGAGATAGTTCGTCTCTACGCGATTGAAATCGTCTTCGGCCTGGGCATAGATCATCCCGAACACGGCATCGGCATCTGTCTTTCCGACGACGTGTGCGATGCCCCAATCGTCGCGGGTTATCGTGACATTTTTTGCACGCTCCTGCAGTCGGGACGTTTCGGACGCAATCGCATTCGGCGCTGCCAAAGCAAAGATCAGCGAAACAAATAGAGCGATGCAAGCCATTCTCAAAACCCGCTGCGACATTCAATATCTCCTTTGTACCGATTTGAAGAGTATCTTACGCCACAACTCGCACGCACTCAAAATCATTCACGTCATTACCTTTACAGAAATTTTATGAAAGTTTTACCCCGCTTTTACGGTTTGGTTTGTAATCTGAGCCTGGGAGATAAAGTGAAATGAATTCAATGACCGCAACCCTGGGAAATTTTACCGAGCGTACGGCGAGCAACAAGCGACGGGAGGGGAATTTTTATTGGACGGCCGCCTTACTCGTATCGGGCGGGCTCGTGATACTTTCAGGGTTGGTCTCGATTTTCCTTATGTTCGAGGCCGTGCAAAAAGTCGGCCCGGCGTCACCGGCAGTTCGGGCGGCGACGTCGGTTAGCACACTTGTGCTTCTTTTCGCCGCCGCACACTGTCTGGACAAAATCAAGGAAAGACAAGTTGCGGCCAGAAAGGAGCGTGTCGGCGCTTTGCTCCATAAGAGTTTTTAACGCCCCTCAACCTAAGCTAACCTTTCAACTCGGCCAATGCCTTTCTGGCTAAATCCGCCTGTCTTATATCGAACTGAGGATTCAGCTTGAGGGCCTTGTTCAAAAGATCGCGGGCTGCCGCTTGATTGCCCAACGATTTTTCGATCATCCCAGCGTGATAATACAGCCGCGCATCGTTGGTTTTTAGAACGAGGGATTTGCCGCTGAGCTTTTTAGCTTCTTCAAACCGGCCGTTCTTGTACAGGCACCATGCGAGCAGGTCCGAAGTGTAAATATCTTTCTGCCGCGTATATTCTTCCTGCGCTATCTCGAGAGCTTTCGGCAGATTGATTTCGTGGTCGGCCCAGAGCATTGCGACGTGCTGTTGTTCCGCGGGCGTTCCCAAATTTTCGCGTTCGGCAGCTTCTCCGCGATTGAAATGCTCCGCGCTTTTTTGCGAGTCGCCTTTCTTTGCATAAAGATGTGAAAGCAGCACGTTCGCATCCGGATCGGATTCCCAATCGGCAAGGCTGGTCAGCAGTTTTACCGTTCCGTCACGATCTTCCAAAGAAGCCAGAGTCTTCGCTTTTGCTAAACTCGCAAGCTGATAGTCGGGCATTATTCCGAGAGCTTCATCGAAAACCCTATCGGCTTCGGCGTATTTGCCGTTGTTCCAAAGCTCTTTCCCGAGTTGGGTAAGACACCAGGCCTGTGCTTCCTTGTCCTGGGGATCGGTCGTGCGGGCGGCGATTTTGAACATCTCGACAGCGCCCGCGTGATCGCCGTGAAGCGAACGCATATGCGCCACACGAGCATATGAGTTGCTGTTCGGACGCAGGTCGACCATTTTCTGAGCAGCGTCAACGGCCTGATCGTAGTTTCCGAGCTCGGCATTTGCGTCGGTCAAAAGTCCGTAAACGAACGGATCGTCGGGAAATTCTTTTTGCAGTTGACTCGCCAGCTCAAGGCCTTTGCCAAAGCGATGAAAGGTAAGGTGAAGCGAGGCCTGAAGCTTTCTAGCCCACACGTCGTTGGGCGAAATTTCGAGGGCTTTATTTACCGCCGTCTCAGCCTTTTCATTCAATGCGAAATCGCTGGTCGCCCGGGCCTTTCGTATGTAAACAACCGCAAGCTGTGTATATCCGGCGGCCGAATCCGGAGCCTTTTCGATCAGACGCTCGGCGGCCGCGATGTCGTTGTCGGCCGGCGCCGCAGCCGTGTCGACCCCGATCGGAACGCCGATGTCAGCGGAGCACGAGCTTAGTATTGCAGTAGTAAATGTCAGAAGAAAAAAATAAGCGATCTTCATAGCCAACCTCCTTTTTTATTTTTAGAAGATTCGTATCCGGAAAGTTTTATGATTCAACTTTCCGGATGCGAATTTGGTCCAACGGTTTATTTCAGAAATCCGCCTTCATCCACAGTCGGAATCTTTGAAGGATCACGTTCTGCTCGGGCTGCCGAAGTCGGCGTGCTCGAAGGGCGCGGCTGGTTGCCCTGGTTTGGCGGAAGCAGGTACGGAAAGCGCGTCAGCAGCGGGCCTTCCGGGTTGAAGCTGACACCGTCACCAAGCGTGTTGTTCGGTGCAATATTCGTCGCCGGCGTAAACGGTGTTCCGCCCGCAACCGCACGCAACGCAATGTCCGTCACGTCATCGAACACGCGTCGTCCATTTGGAAAACCGGCCACATCACCGCCAAGAAGCCCGAGGCGATTTTGGTTGGCAATGGCCGTTGGCGGAATCGCGACATTTAACCGAAGGTATTCGTGCGCGATGCCGTCCGAAAGGAACGTCGTGTAGTTCGGCCCCGTGACTGCGTTCACCGGAATGCCGGTCCCAAAGATCTGGACCAGATCGTTGCGGGGCGGCGGTGGAATGGTTATTCCGTAAACTGCCGCCAAAAGGCGTGCGATCTCAGGATCGGTCACCGCCTGAACGACGCGCGGGATGGTTCCGTCGACCGATGGCGGAATAGCGTTGAACGCATCTTTCAACCCGAGCGGTATTACAACTTCGTTTACCAACGGGCTGCCGAGACGCGAAACCTGTTGGAAAACTCCCTCGTTCCGCTGTGTTCCGTCAGCTTGCAGAACTCGCGTTGAACGGCGGCTTGCCGTCGCCCAAACGCCGATTACCGCATCCGAGGCGGTCGGGCTGGCCGGCACCGTTTGTGAACGCGTTAAATCCTGGATCGGAACTTCGATCGCGATCGTGCTGACGTTGTATGTTTTTGTCGTGTCGATGCCGCCGCTCATCCCGACCGACCTTAGGTTGAGTGCATCGAAAACACCAAGGTCGATGTAAAAGTACTCGTCGCGGTTACCGGCAAATACCTTTCCGCCGCCGGGCAGCGGATAAACCGCAGGCTGGCCGAGATTCTGCTCGTAATTCGGCGTCACACGCGGGCCGATGTTTGCCGGCGGTGTGCGAATTCCCGATGCCAGGATCCTGCCCGAACGATTGCGAAAACGGTCGACGCGGCGAACGATATACGTTTGCGGCATGTTGTAGTCCGAATCGGCAAGGCTGCTGATAACGCCGTTCTCATTGACTGTGGACTGGCCGAGAACTGTGTCGTTATTGACTGTTTGAGTTGTGAACTGAAATTGATACCAGACATCTTCAACGCCGTCGCCGGTGTTGTCGATCTTGATCTCGTACAGAACCGTATCGTCGAATCTGAACCACTGCGGACCGCCGCCCGGTTCCTGAAGCGGGATGTAGTTCGCGATCAGCGTCACAAATCCTTCGCGTCCGGGTTCAACACTTCTAAATGCATATGTGTCGGTGTTGTCCGCGAACCGATCCATGCTGATGAGCGGTGCTTCCGCGTGACTGGAAGCAAGCAGCGGCACTACGGTAATCGACAACATTAAGGCGAATCCCAGCAATCTTTTGCCGACCTTCCCTAGTTTCGTATTCATAGCTTTTTCTCTCCTTGTTCAAAAAATTCGCCCCCTCCGCGGGGTACACGGGAGAGGCGGGTTATTTACCAGACTAGTGTGTATCGAAATTGGCTACGGGGTAATCGCCGCTTCCGCCAAATCCGTTCTGAACCAACACGCCGTTGGAACTGCGGTAATATCTGAAGGCCCCAAAGATCGGGTCCCAGATGGAAATATCCGTTTTGCCGTCGCCGTCATAGTCGCCTTGTGTAGCAAAATCAGGCTTGCGGCCGAGTTGGATTGCGTTAAAGGTACCGGTCGAGCCACGGTAGAACCACGTATAGCTCGAACCCTGACGCAGAGCGGTAAGGTCGGTTTTGCCGTCGCCGTCGTAGTCGCCCGGTACGATAAGATCGGCGCCGATGCCGAAGCTCGGATGTATGACAAACGCCCCGGAGCTTTGCAGCGTGTAGTAAACGGCCGGTTCATTCCCGCTGCCGCGTCGGACACCGAGATCGAACCGCCCGTCACCGTCGTAATCGCCCGGCGCGACAATGTCTGATTCGACGCCGAAGTTCTGAACGCGGAACCCGCCGTTCAAGCTGTTCTGAACGTACCAGGTCATCACTCCGCCGGAGCGGCGAACGACCGCGTAATCGGTCTTACCGTCGCCGTCGTAGTCGCGTGCCACCGGTTCGTCACCGGCGACGCCGAACTGTCTTGTCAGGATCGAGTTGTCCGCGCTTTGGATTATGTAGAAGATCCCGTTTGAAGGACGCCAGACAGCGATATCCGTGCGGCCGTCGCCGTCGTAGTCGCCGGGAACAAAAATGTCGGTCGCGGCATCGCCCCAGACGGCTGTCCTGATCGTGTTGTCAGTGCTGTTCTTAATAATCCATGTATTTGTGTTCAACCGGAAAATGGTTTCGTCCGTTCGTCCGTCACCGTCGAAATCGAGAACGGTGGATGCACTCGATGCGCTGCTTCTGGCGATGGCGATATCGCGAATAAGGCCTCCGCCGATAGGGCCGATAATCGTGGCCGATCCAGTCGTAAGATTGACGCTGTAAAGAGCCGATCCGCTGGCACCCTGAACCTGAAGCGCGGCAAGCGCCACATTGTTTCCGGGGTGAATGTCGAGACCGGCTTCGGCTGTTATGTTCAGACCGAGTCGTCCGACGGTATTGAGCGTTCCGTTATTCGGCGGGTTCTGGGTCGCAAGGATTCCGAGACCAGAATCTATATCGTAAAGCGTGGTCGAAGCGGTTCCGGGGAAACTATTCGTATAACCCGAAGCCACGACATTCGGATTCTGGCCCGCATTCGGATCGCCTGAAGCATAGGACAGTGCTCCATCGACCAGATTTGTTCCGTCATTCGGGTTTGCCCTCAGATTTTGTTCCATATCCGAGGTGATGCGGATGCGATCAGGGACCGGATTAAAATCAAAACCGAAGTTTGTGCCCAGAAGCGGTGTCGTCAAATTGCCGACCAGCGTAGCCGCGCCCGTAACCACATCGATCGTGTAGAGGCGGCCATTGCCAAGGCCGAATAACCGACCGGTTGCGGGCCGGAAGTCTATCCCAAGCAAATTTTCGCCGCTTTGAAGACCCGTGATCGGAACCGTGCTGAGAATTGTGTTGGCCCGAGAGCTGTTGAACCGGACGAGGTTGTTTCCTGTTGTCAGACCGTAAACCGCGAAGTTTGAAGTTACGGTTGTCTCGATCGCAAAACCGCTAAGCGATGTCTGGCCGTTTCCGATCGGCCCGACCGCTCCCGCGGCCCCGGTTGCGAGGTTTATCCTGAAGAGGTTGGTCGTTCCACCTGTCGTCAAGGCGGCAAGGGCTGTTGAATCGGCTGAGAAGATATCGAATCCATTAACCGCCGTTACGTCGACGCCCAGTGGGCCGACCAGTACCAGAGTTCCGGCGTTCGGAGGATTCTGCGTGTAAAGTGTGTCGGTCGAAGCCGAAATGTCGTACAGGGTCGTCGAGGTTGCTCCGTTGAAGCTGTTGGTGTATGCAGCCGATTCGGCACCTGTTGCCGGGCCGTTCAATGTTCCGTCGGTTAGTGCCACTCCACTTGTCGGATCGACCCGCAGATTCTGGCCGGTGTCGGAGATTATTCGAAGACGGTCGACCGTGGGATTAAAATCAACGCCAAACGAGCTGCCGGACAATGAAACCGAAAGGGCACGGCAATACACGACCGCGGCTGTTGCTTTATCGATTACGCAAATCCGGCCTCCGCTTGTCAAAGCAAAAAGTTCTCCCGTCGCCGGACGGAAATCTATCCCGAGGACATTTTCGCCTTGCAGACCGGTTATCGCTCCAACAACTGTCGTGTTTGAAGGCGACGAACTATTGAACCTGATAAGCTGGTTGGACGATGTAACGCCAAACACGTTGACCGAAGTTACGCTGACGCCGCTGCCGGGATCCTGAGCCCGTACTAAGCCACCGAACGCAGCCGAAAGCAGCAAAAAAAACATGGAAAGGGCGCCATGTTTGGAAAAAGAAACCATAATTATCCTCCTTGAACATTTAGTTGTCGGCGTTTGGGCGCCGAAAGTCAGAAAAAGTGTGAGGCTGACTATAAAGGTATGGGCAAAATCTGATCGGTTTTGCCGATCGTCAAGGCTATTGGGACCAATCGGGATTGCGGTTTCCCAAGGGTGCGAACAGGCTGGACGGATAACCCGTAAATCAAACCTAAAAAGTATTACTCCAAAAATCGAGACACTCTGAAATGTTCGAACATCTTAGATTTTTGGATTCAATTATTAAATTGTGAATGCGGGTGCTTTAATTTTATTTAACATATTTCGGGCCTTTCGACCAGCCAGCTACTTCTAAAAACACATTTTTTTGTTGACGTAAATAGGTCGGTCGGTCGGCCCGACGGAGCAGTGATGCTCGTGAAGTTTGTCCGAAGGCGGCGATCGCTCGCACGCGGATGTACGTGCGTTGCCGAAAGCAACCAACCGGCGCAAGAAGCAAGGAACAACGAACTTTATTTGGGTCTCCAACAAAGTAAGATGCAACTCCTACCACTTTTAGGCTTTTCCCTGATTTACTACGCTTAGAAGCAGAGCAGAAATGTGATTTTTGAAATCAATGGGCATTGGGTGTAAGTTTGACACCTGGAGTAAACCTTCTGCATGTCGCTCAAACTACGGAAAAATAGACCGTGTCTTATACAGATGCGTGGCCCGATTTGGTCGATCGTAATATTTCTTGTGGTCCTGACCGGCATTTCAGTCGCGCAGATGCCTTCGGACTTTGTCCAACGAGAAAACGCCTATCGAATAAACAACCTTGGGGTCGCATTGTTGGAGCAGTTCAAGCACGATGAGGCGGTCGAGCGATTCAAAAATGCCATCGCCGCAAGGCCCGATTTTGCGCTCGCAAGATTAAACCTCGCTATCGCCCTTTTCAACGCTCAGAGACTTCCGGAGGCGCGCGAGGCGGTAAATATCGCCCTTCGTGACCGGCCGGATTCGCCGCAGGCGAACTACGTTTTGGGATTGATCAATCGCACGGAGAATAACCCCGAGGAAGGTTTGTCTGCGTTTCGAAAAGTGCTCGAAGTCGATCCGCTCGACGTGGGAGCGAACATCAATATCGGGCAAATCCTGTCTCAGCAGCGAAATTATGCCGAGGCAATAAAGCATTTCCAGACCGCCTACGATGCAGAATCGTATAACACCACGGCCATTTACAATCTTGCCACGTCTCAACAGCGAACAGGCGAACGAGGGCGTGCCGCAGAACTGCTCACAAAATTTCAAGCTCTGCGCGAAAGCTCGGCCGGAACATCGCTCGGGTTGAACTATTTAGAACAGGGCCGATACGCAGAGGCCCTCGCTTCGACAGGAGCGGAAAGCGAGCTGATCGATCCTGCCGTTCCAGAGGTTATCTTCCGCGAGAGCAGTGTCGGTATGCCACCAGCGAGGCTTCGGAGGTCTATGGCTCCGGCCGGAGCGGTGCTGTTCGATTACGACAATGACAACGACCTGGACCTTGCCCTAACAAACCCGGCCCGTATTCTTCGTAATTCCGACGGAACATTTGTCGATGTAACAGCGGGCTCCGCAGATTATGGACGAACGCAGTCCGCGTCGGGTTCGAGGATTATTGCAGGGGATTTCGACGGCGATTCCCTTTCCGATCTGTTTGTCGTTCGCAGCCGAGGCTACTCGCTTTATAGAAATCTTGGAAAAGGACGGTTCGCGGACGTTACACGCGCGGCCCGAATTCCGGCAAAGACTGACTCGCTTCCGCCGATGACCGCTGCGTTCGTTGATGTCGACCATGACGGCGACTTGGATATCGTTATCGGCGGCACCGGTCGGACGGAAAATCGCCTCTTCAGAAACGACGGTAATTCCACCTTCTCCGATTATTCTTCGGAGGCAAAGATCGACAAAATGATCGCCGCGATTAGCGTTGTGCCAACCGATTTTGATAATCGACGTGACATTGATCTGCTTTTTCTTGCGGCAGGTGCTCCGCCGGTCCTTTTTCGAAATCTTCGGAATACTGCGTTTGGCGATGTGGCGGCAGACGTCGGACTCGATCAAACGCGCGCATGGACGTGTGCCGCAGCGGGGGATTTCAACAAAGACTCGTTTGTCGATTTCTTTTTTGGGATTTTGGGCTCGCGCGGAATGTTCGCCGTATCGGACGGGCGTGGAAAATTTAAGTTAGTTGAAGCTCCCGCCGGCACCGAAAGCGTAACGGCGGCTCAGTTTCTCGATCACGATAACGACGGGCTTCTCGACCTTGTCGTGAGCACTCCGGAGGGATTCGCGGTTTCACGAAATCTCGGCAGCGGATGGACGAAAGCCGACACGGGTGTTTTCAAAACAGCGAAAAAAATGCCGGATGCAAGCCAGATTCTATCGGCGGACATCGACGCCGATGGCGACGTCGAGATCATGGTCAGCAATTATGTATTGGACCACGACGGCCACGTTCTGTGGGGCGAGCCGGGGTTCACGTTCAATCTGACCAACCTGACGACCGCCGCCGACCTCGACGACGACGGCGATCTCGAGGTGATCCGGGGGGCGACGGCATTTCATCACGACGGCGCCCCCTACTACGACCAGTCGGCTGCGATCAGCGACTCGGCGATCCCGCAGGTCGCGGACCTCGATGCCGATGGTCTGCCCGAGATCCTCCTCGCCGGCACGCCGAACCTGTACGTGCTCGAGCACGACGGCACCATCGCGATCGAGGGCCCCCAGCTTGGCGTGGAATGGACGACGGCCGCGGCGATCCACGACATCGACGGCGATGGCGAACCGGAGATCCTGTCCGGGGTGCCCGACCAGTACTGGTTGTTCGAGGCGGATCTCGGGGTCGCGTGGACGGTCGGGGTGTCGGATGAGTCCGGCATGGCCGCCGCGTCGGCGTTCGACTTCCTCGGCGATGGCACAGCCGAAGCCGTCTATGCGGACGAGCAACGGATCTACGTCTACGATGAAGCCGGCGAGCCGTTGCTCACCAGTGGGCGGAACAGCTATACGGGCATCGAGTTCCCGGTGGTCGCGGACATCGACAACGATGCGTCCGCGGAGATCGTCGTGATCTCGAATCGCGGCTACGGCAACGGAGCCCCGGGGCCGGCGGTGC
>CADEEU010000083.1 GCA_902826385.1 uncultured Acidobacteriota bacterium
AACGTGCCGCTGAATACGGCGTACAACTACGTCAAAACCGGGAGCGGCGTGCACGTCTACGTGATCGACACGGGAGTTCGCAGCACTCACGCAGAATTTGGCGGACGAGCCACAAAGGACTACGATTCGATCGTCTATGACGAACAGAATGGCAACGATTGTCACGGTCACGGCACGCATGTCGCTGCGACCATCGGCGGAACGAACTACGGAGTCGCAAAGGATGTACAAATCCACGGTGTTCGCGTGCTTGCCTGTAACGGTATCGGCACGGTTGCAACTGCCGTAGATGGAATAGACTGGGTTACTCGCAATCATCAATCACCTGCGGTCGCAAACATGAGCATGGGATCAAGCGGATCGGTGTTGATGGACTTTGCGGTTCAGGGATCGATCGATTCCGGCGTTACCTATGTGGTTGCGGCCGGAAATTCCAGCGCCAGTGCATGCGATGTTTCGCCGGCAAGATTGGGCACGGCAATCACGGTTGGTGCCTCGGATCAGAGCGATGTAAGGGCATCATTTTCCAATTACGGCTCGTGCGTCGACCTGTTTGCCCCCGGAGTGAGTATCACTTCTGCGTGGGCATGGACCGACACGGCATCTTTTTCAGCCAGTGGTACTTCGATGGCGGCACCGCACGTTACGGGAACGGTGGCCCTTTATCTACAGGATAATCGGAATGCAACTCACGCACAGGCAGCATCAGCATTAATGGGAAATGCTACCAGCGGACCAATGACCCCAATGTCCGACGGCTCGCCGAACCTGATGCTTTTCACGGCGCCGGCCGGACCGACGGCTGGCGGAGCTGTTGTTTCGGGACAGGTTGTTCGCAGCGATGGCCGAGCCTTGAAGAATGTTCGCGTTTCGCTTCGAAGCGCGGCGACGGGCGAAGTCCGCATGGCAACAACTAATGCTTTCGGCTACTACTCCTTTGACGATGTTCAGGTAGGAGCCTTCTATACCCTCAGCGCTCGAAGTAAACAGTACCAGTTCGAAAATAATAACCAGGCATTTACTTTAGGTGAAGATTTTACGGCACTGACCTTCGTCGGCATTTTGAACTAAACACCTAGGTTTTTTCGAAAAGCCAAAGCCCGTTCGCTTATGCGGATGGGCTTTTTTGTGTTCGCGCGTCGGGACCTCCAATCGAATAAGTAACCGGAAACAACTAGATATTGTGTATGGTCCATTACACAACCACGATAGTAATGTTCAGCGTGCTCGGTGCAAATGTTTGCATCTATTGGGTAAAGGAACTGAACTCAAGTATATGTGCAAAAAAGGGTTTACTTTGAAATTTAGTTATGCTAAAAGCTTGATTAAGCAAAATTTCTAAAGAGTATCCGGCGGTTTTCGAACCGAAGTTTACAGCGATTGCGCCTCTAGCTGCAGCAGACGATAGCGTTTGCTGCTAGGCCTGATGTCATGTCCCCTTCACGGCAGGAAGGCATGGAGCTTGACGACATCTCCTTTCAAAGGAGCTAACGATGAGCCGTTTTTTCGCTTTTGATTTTTTTACAGGAGCAAGGTAAAACTATGAATACCCCCTATAAGAAGGCTTCGGCATTGGCCGTTCCTCGCAAATTTCTCGCTTTAATACTAGTAACACTGGTCTTTTCGATAGGCCTTCCGGCCCAGCCGCCTCCGGGTTCTACTCCCGCACAAGAGAATATTTTGAGCGGGGCGCTCATCATCCCGATGGACAATGTCAATCAGGGAAACGCGGGTGGAACGACGTTCAACCTGCGTGCGTACGGACTCGCAAATCTATTTTTGCAAAACAATATCCCGGTCAAATGGGCTATAAAACCTGGCAAATCCAAGGATGATGTCGATTTTGCAGCCAACGTGACTCGAATCGCAGGTACCGCAGGTTCGGCATCCGGAAATCTTAGCTTTGCGGGCGGCCCGTTTATCGTCGCCAGAGAATTCGATACGCCGGCCCTTCGAAACCTGATCACAACGTTTAACGGTTCCGGAACGCCCGTGACCGTTTATGCGACCGACGCGGATGTTCTGGTCGATATTCGCTACACAATGACGCATAAGCCGAAGATCGCCATCGGCCCGGATGGTGGAAACTTCGGCAGCGGCGTTCACCAATCGATCTTCGATGCGGCTGGAATCTCGAATTACACCTCGGATGTAGGCGACATCGGAAACCAGGGTGCGTGTTTTACGCTGGCAACTCAGGCACATTCTACGAATCCGGCTTTCGTTAGCACATACCGGCAGTTCGTCGAGAGCCGAGGTAATCTTCTGCTGCAATGTGCTTCTGTCGGTACGTTCGAAAATAATGCCAGTGGACGTTTTCAGGCGAGTGCCCCAGGCTACTTCCTTTACTCGTCGAACAACCCGCCGAACAATGAGATAAACAGCAATGCGTTTGTTTTCCCGCTTGGGTCGATGCCTTTTAACCAGTTTCTAGGCTTGCTCGCGGACCAGGACGGTGCGGTAACCGAATATGCCTACGCGGCCGGAGCGGGGCCTGTTAACAACAACACGGTCTCGGTCGTCAACAGCGCGCCGAACGCCGACAAGTTTGTCGCGACCGCGTCGCAAATAGGCGGTCCTGTCGGCGGCGTCGTCTTTGAAATGGGCGGACACAACTACGCCAGAAATGATGACGGCGGCGAAAGCGACACAGACCTTGCCAAACTGAACGGTCAACGTATGCTGCTGAACGCGGTTATGGTTCCCGCCGGCACCGTGTGTACCGCACCGCCGCAGTCGATAAATGGTTATAAATCGGTCCGCCGTATCAACATCCGCCAAGGTGGACCGCCCATTGCCCGCGGAGATACGCTTGAATGGACTATAGACTATGTCAATAATTCCCAGGCCAACCAGTTTGATTTTCAAGTCCAGGATATAATTGGCGAATTGAATTTCGCCGATGATCCGACCGGATTTCTCACCTTGGTTTCGGGGTCGAACATTGTCAGCTTTTTGTCCGGCGGTGCAACGGCTTCACGCAACCCGGCTTTCGACGGCGTGGGGAACGATTCGACGTCTGACCTGCTCGACACCGGTGCATTCCTGCCCGTTGGCGGCCGTATCCAGATCAAGGTTCAGACGATCGTCAAAGATAATACCCCGCGGCCTTATGTTCTGTTGAATCAGACGAAGGCACGCAGCCAGACGATCTTGCCGACCGATAATACGAAATCGGATGCCATCGACGCATCCAACGCGTCGATCTTCACCTCGAATCCGCCTCCGGCAGGTAGTGTTATCCAGGTTCAGAACGTCGCCATCATCGATCCGACAGCGGCCCCAATTGCTCCGACGGCAGCCTCGGTTTCAATGGAAGGACACGTAAGGACAAGCGGCGGCGTGGGCATTCGCAGTGCGACCGTTACGGCTGTAAATGCGGCAACAGGAGAGTCACGATCGGTTCGAACGAATTCGTTCGGCTATTTCCGGATCGGAGATCTTCAAGCGGGCGGATTTTACCTGGTCACAGTTCAGCACAAGCAGTACCGCTTCCCTGCTGAGCCTTTCGTCATCACACTTAGTGAAGACGCGACCGGCCTATCGTTCGTCGGCGAGTTGCCTGCCGGTAAAGTGCCCGTCCGAAGTACGGTTAGGACCTTAAGGTAGCTTTCGATGACGGCCGAGAAATCCTCCCGGCCGATCATACGAGTCCACGGCTGTCCCTATTTATGCGGGGCAGCCTTTTTTTTTCGCTATCAAAGATTGGCTTGAAGTGTTCTCTGCCGGCCATCCGAGCCATATTAACCTTGTTTTTTCATGCATTTACAGCTTGATGTATGGCCGATGACGTTAGTTTGCAAAAGAATTGTCGCCCAAACTATTTTCAATTTAGGTAAATTTTGTACATTTTTTGGAAGCGATTCGGGATTCAATATATCTAGCAAAAAAGGAAAAAAGGCCCGTCACCTTAGACAATGGCTAGATTCCGGACCAAATTCGATCCCGCTGGGATAGGAGTGCGGTTTGGATTATCCCGACATGTTCTAAATAAAGGACTTACTTAAGGTGATGGCCGAAGCGGTGAAAGCATTTACTTTCTCGCGGACTTATGTTAAAACTTCGGCTAAGCAATTTTTTGGATAACCTCACGGCGGCGGAGAAATTCGCGCTAGTGGTGGTTTTTATCTTTCAGGGCCGAAATCGTTTCGCTTTTGGTTTCGGTACCTGTTGTTCGCTCTAAGATCAGTTTACGGCATCAGTCTTATTCGAACTGGAGAAGAATTACTAGGAGTTAATTTTATTGCCGTTGTTCGGTTTTGAACTTGAGAGAGGAGTTATTGAATATGAAGACCCACTTTGAGATTACATCGGTACGAAAACTGGCCGGCAATGCACTTGCAGGATTTTTCGTGCTTTGCTTGCTCGCCCTGGCCATCTCGGCCCAGGCTCCCCCAAACGTTCCGCCGCCGCCGGAAAATTTCGCTACCGGCGCATTGATCATTCCAATGGACAATGTTAACCAGGGAAATGCTGCCGGTACGACCTTCAACCTTCGTGCTTATGGGTTGGCAAACGTGTTTTTGCAGAACAACATCCCGGTTAAGTGGGCGATCAAACCTGGCAAGGCCAAGGACGCCGTGGATTTTGCGACGGCCGTAACACGCATTGCAGGCACAGCGGGCGTAGCCAGCGGCGACGTCAGCTTTTCCGGCGGCCCGTTTGTTATTCCGGTCGAGTACGACACGCCTTCGCTTCGCAACCTGATCACGACTTTCAACGGATCGGGAACGCCGGTCGTGGTTTACAAGGCGACAACAAGTGCGGCGATCGATATTCGATACACTCTGACGCACAAGCCGAAGATTGCGGTCGGTCCTGACGGCGGTAACTTCGGAACCGGCGTTCACCAGACGCTGTTCACCGCTGCCGGCATCCCGAACTTTGAGTCGGTCACTGATGACATCATCAACACCAATTCCTGCTTTACGATGGCGACGCAGGCCCACTCGACCTCGTCGACCTTTGTGAATCTCTACAAACAGTTCGTCCAAAGCGGCGGCAACCTGCTGCTTCAGTGCGCGTCGATCAATACTTTCGAAAACAATACGAACGGCCATTTCCAAACGACCGCACAGGGATACTCAGTGTTTGGCACAAACGACAACACGGCTGTCAACACGGCGCTGATCTACCCGGAAGGAGCGATGCCATTCAACCAGTTCATCGGTATTCTGGCCAACCAGGACGGCGCGATAACGGAGTATGGTTATGCAGCCGGCGGTAGTGGAATCAACGGTAACCGTGTTTCAGTTCGCAATAGCGGCGGCGAAGCCGCGAAATTCGTCGCAACAGTTTCGGAACTAGGCGCCGCAGGAACGGCTGGAAGCGCGGTTTTTGAGCTCGGCGGTCACGACTACACTCGAACCGTCTCGGGTTCCACAGCTCTCGAAAGGCTGAACGGCCAGAGGATGATCCTGAATGCGGTGTTTGTTCCTGTCACTCGCCCGACATCGTGCGGACTACAGCAGGCGACCGTCCTTGGTTACAAATCGGTTCGTCGCTTTAACGTTCGCCAGGGCGGACCGACGTTGGTCGCCGGCGATACGCTGGAATGGACCATAGACTACATTAACAACAGCCCGGTCGACGTAACCAACTTCAACATTCGCGACCAGATCAGTGCTGTTGACGGTGTCCTGACCGGCAATCTTACGCTGGTCGCCGGATCGAACACCGTCACCGTTACATCCGGTGGTGCCGTCGCGACGCGTAACACCGGCTACGACGGAATCGGCGATGACGCAACTTCGGACCTTCTCACCAACGGTGCATTCCTGCCGGTAGGCGGACGCATCCAGGTAAAGGTACGGACGACGATCAATTTGCTCGGGCCGGGCGGTCAGCCGCACCCGGATGGCCAGATCCTCTACAACCAGACTCTGGGCAGAGGCGCGCAGATAACCGGGACTGTCAAATCGGACGCTATTGACGCGACCAATACGAATATCTTCGGTATCGATGCTCCTCCGGCAGGCAGCTTGCTTCAGTTCCAGAACGTTGGAATTCTCGACCCGACGATCGCTCGTATCAAGGGACCAACGGCGGCCAGTGCGTTTATCGAAGGTACGGTCCGTACGACGCGTGGAGGAGCGATAGCAGATGCTTTGGTAACTGCAATCGATGCCGTCAGCGGTACCGCCAAATCGGTCAGGACCGATGCGTCGGGCCGGTATCGTATCGAGGACCTCGAAACCGGAAACCTGTATGTCGTAAGTGCCCAGCACAGGCGATATCAGTTTGCGGATGGAGCAGTCACACTGACCCTTACCGACAACGTTTCGGGCCTTGCCTTCGTTGGCGTCGTACCGGACTTGAAAGTAAAGAGCAGCAGGACATCTGCGGTCAGAGCGTCCAGATAAACCGCAAGTTTACCTGGATGATCCTTGATCGTTAACCTTACCGCGGGCGGCTTTAGCCGTCCGCTTTTTCGTTTAAATAGAGAAATTTCTATTGCCTAAGACGAGCGTTCCGGCCCGCCACGGCCCATTTGCTGGGTTGAACATCGACGGCGGCTGCCGTGCGGTTGGATGAAGCGGATGAGGCGTTCGAGAGTACGGCTGCGATGATCGCCAGATCCGCCGTTTCCCGGTCGGTTTCGGGCTTACTGCGACGCTCCTGCCATTTTGAGATAAAGCCTGTGTCTATTCGCCCGGCGATAAATTCTTCGTCGTCCATCACCTCGCGAAAGAACGGCAGGGTCGTCTTAATCCCGCCGATCTCGTATTCGGCCAGAGCCCGCCGCATGCGGCCGATGGCTTCGTCGCGGTCTTTTCCGTAAGTCGCAAACTTCGAGATCATCGGGTCGTAGTAGATCGAGACCTCGGCGCCTTCATAAACGCCGCCGTCATCGCGAACTCCCGGCCCTTGCGGAACCCGCAGCCGCGTGATGCGGCCCGGCGAGGGCA
Source organism: uncultured Acidobacteriota bacterium (assembly GCA_902826385.1). Lineage (GTDB taxonomy): Bacteria > Acidobacteriota > Blastocatellia > Pyrinomonadales > Pyrinomonadaceae > OLB17. Next base: position 6,909 of record CADEEU010000083.1, read on the forward strand.
GAAAGTTATTCTCGGGGTCCTCGGCGTAAACGCGGCATTCGATCGCGTGGCCGCTCATCGAGATATCGGCTTGCATGAACGAAAGCGGTTCGCCTGACGCAACGCGAATTTGTTCACGGACGAGGTCGATACCGGTCACGAGCTCGGTCACCGGATGCTCTACCTGCAAACGTGTATTCATTTCAAGAAAATAGAACGATTTATCGAGATCGGAGACAAGGAATTCGACCGTTCCCGCACCGACGTAATCGACCGCTTTTGCGACCATTACGGCGCATTTGCCCATCTTTTCACGCAGCTCGGCCGAGTTGATCGGCGAAGGGCTTTCTTCGATCACCTTCTGATGCCGCCGCTGGATCGAGCATTCGCGTTCGCCCAAATGCACGTGATTGCCGTGCGTGTCCGAGAAGACCTGTATCTCGATATGCCGCGGCCGCACGATGGCCTTTTCGATATAGACCGCGTCGTCGCCAAAGCTAGAACGTGCCTCGGACTGCGAAGCCTCGAGCGCCGATTTCAATTCGCTTTCGTCCGCAACCAGCCGCATTCCCTTTCCGCCGCCGCCGGCCGAGGCCTTGAGCATTATCGGATAACCAAAGCTCGACGCCGTTTCGCGCGCCTCGTCAAAGCTCTGCAGCGGTTCGGTCGTACCGGGAACCACCGGAACACCAGCGGCAATCGCTATTTTGCGTGCCGACATCTTGCCGCCCATGGCCTCCATCGCTTCCGGGGACGGGCCGATAAACGTCAGCCCGTCGGCCTTTACGTTTCTGACAAACTCTGCATTCTCAGAAAGAAAGCCGTAGCCGGGATGGATCGCTTCGGCACCGGCACGTTTTGCCACCTCGAGAATCTTCTCCCACCGCAGATAGCTTTCCGCGGACGGCGGCGGCCCGACGTGATAGGCTTCGTCAGCCATTCGGACGTGCAGGGCGTCCTTATCAGCGTCGGAATAAACTGCAACCGTCCCGATCCGCATTTCGCGACACGCACGAATGACACGACACGCTATTTCTCCACGGTTTGCGACAAGAATTTTTTTGAACATCGTTCGAGTTTAGACAGGTTAATAAGATCATTATACATCGAATGGTGGTGTCCTGATTTGCGTTGTCGTTTTTGGCTTGATTCTTCCTTTGCGAGCTTCGCGTGAAATGCTTTTCCTCACGTAAAGTTCGCGCAGGACACGAAGAAAGAAAAGATCGGTTCGGCTCTCTCAACACAAATCGGAACCCGACCTATCGAATACTTAGCTTGCACTTACCGAACGCGGGAGTATAATGAGCGTGCTACGTCAAAAATTGCTAATTCCTTAACATTACGCACTTAGTTTGCGACCTTCCGCCGTTTTTATCAGGCGGTCCGATCAGAAACCGGGGAGAGGTGGATTTATTCGCAAAGTCGAATACTGCCTTGCCGACGGTTTCTGCAAATTTACCCCCTTTCCAGAAACCATTTTCTTAACAGCACATTTGTGTCTGACTGCGGTTGTGCGTCCACGGCATTACCAATCGCGATTCGCGGCTGCAAGCAGGCAAAGGAAGGATTTATGAACAGAATTAAACTTGTTCTGGCTGCATCTTTCGCGGCGGCGTTCGTTTGGACGATTGCAAGCGGCGACCGCGTCAGCAGCCAGACGAACAAAGGGCCGGCAAAAGATGACCTGTCGGAACTTTCGGCGAGCCAGAATCTCGCACTTCGTCCGGTGACCGAAGCTCCGGCCGGATTCGACAACTTAACCAACGGTTTTGTGGATCAGGCCGGGTTCAACACCGCGCTTGAAACGTTCAACGAACGCGAGGAGTTCGACGAAGGCCTCGGCCCGATCTATAACGCTGCCGGCTGTGCCGAGTGTCACACCAATCCGGTTTCCGGCGGTATTAGCCAGATAACCGAACTGCGTGCCGGTAAATTCAACGGATTTGTATTCACGGACCATCCGGGCGGCTCGCTGATACAGTCGCGGGCCAGCGACGCATCCATTCAGGAACACATCTTGGATGGATACAACGTCCAGTCATTCAGAACCTCGCTGAACATACTCGGCGATGGTTTTGTCGAAGCGGTCGCTAACGACACACTGATCGCACTTTCGCAAAATCAGTTCTTCCAGTCGGGCGGCCGAATTTCGGGGCAGATCATTGCGGTTCCGGTGGTAGAGGCAAACGGAGCGTTACGCGTCGGACGATTCGGTTGGAAGAACCAGCACGCGAGCTTGTTGTCATTTGCCGGTGACGCGTATGTAAATGAGATGGGCATAACGAACCCGCTGTTTCCCGATGAGCTGACATCGAATGGAAATCCAGTCGATATGTTCGACCCGTTGCCGAACATAGAAAGCCTTGAGGACACTGACGTGTTTGCCGAATTTATGAGGGCGACGAAAGCCCCGCCGCGCGGTGCCGTAACAGCGGCCTCGGTCAGCGGTGAGCAAACCTTCAACGCGATCGGCTGTGCAATCTGCCACGTCCCGACAATGCGGACGGCCCCGGCCGGAACCCTCATAAATGGCGGAGCCTTGACGGTCTCTCCCGCTTTGGGCGACAAGAGCTTTCATCCGTTCGGTGATTTTTTGCTCCACGACATCGGGACCGGCGACGGCATCGTCCAAAACGGCGGGCCATCGACGCGGAACAAGGTCCGAACCGCGCCGCTGTGGGGCGTGCGGACCAGGAACCGCCTGATGCACGACGGCGAATCGCTTACGTTTACGGACGCGATCCTTCGTCACCGCGGCGAGGCTCAGTTCGTGACGAACCGGTTCAATACGCTGACGACGGATGAAAAACGCAATTTGACGGCTTTTTTGAGATCGCTTTGATTCGAGAAAGCAAAAGGAGGCTGCGACGGCGGCCTCCAAAAACCTTAGGAGATTAGTCCAGGGTCGAGTTTCCTTGATTTTTGGGATCGTACCGCACGCCGACCTTCGCCCCAGGAGCGAACTTTAACGGGTCGCTTTTCTGCTCATCGTTCAGCAGCTCGGACGATTCGAAATCGACGCCGTTCAACGAGTACACATAAAAAACGACCTCATCCCCGTTCGGCCTGGTTTCCGTATCGATGATAACGCCATCCGTTATGCGGCCATGCTCAAGCAAATGCTCACGGCGGCCCTCGAACGGGTCAGTTTTTTTTCGCTGAAGAAAGTCGAACAAACCCATAATCAGTCGAGAATCAGCGGTTCCTTATTATATCTTGCCCGTAACGAATTGGCGGCCGAGAGGATCGCGGGCCGTTTGATAATTCGTGCTTCTAGCGGACGTTTGCCGGGAATGTCCATCAGCACCAATCCGATCAGGATCGTCAGAATTCCCTGCCCTGGTCCGATCAGCATTACGATTCCGGCGAGCACCAGAATCGCTCCGACCACGTTCTTGGCAATTACGGCTCCCCACCGCGTGAGCCATGAGCTGTTCGGCAGAAAGTCCTGTTGATAATGCGAGCTGAAATAATTGGCCGGAATTTTCACAATAACGACCGCGACGATAAGTATGCTGACAACGACCGAAACGGCAAAAAGGCCGGCGGCAAAGAGGACACGGCCCAGGGTCAGAGATTCCCAAAAACTTGTCAGCCAATCGATCATTCCGCGGCGGCCGATTCCTCCAGGCGTCTAAACTCGGTCCAGATAAAATACATGCGATGCACCAGCGTCCAGACCGACCCGATTGCCAAAACCCACAGCACCTGCGGCATTCGGTTGAACAAAAAATGTTCGGAGTTCCAGTCCCACGTCGAAAGGGCCCCGATGATCAGCAGCACGATCCGTTCGGGCCGCTGCAGGAAACCGACGTTCGCCTTAACGCCCAAGCCTTCGGATCGGGCCGTCGTGTAGCTGACCATCACCGACGCGATCATTCCTACGCCCGCCAGCGTCACGTTCAACAGCGAATGCTGCGGCGAATTGCCGGCGTAAAATATCATGATGCCCAAAAAGGCCACCATGTCCGAAAGCCGGTCGAGCGACGAATCGAGAAAGCCGCCGAACTTAGTCACGTTTCCCGTCAGCCGCGCAACATTGCCGTCAAGCATGTCGAACAAGTTGGCGACGATCAGGACAATTCCCGCCCAGAAAAATTCGCCGAACCCGAACAGCACGGCGCAGCCCATGTTTATACAAACGCCGATAGTCGTCAGAATGTTCGGATGAACGCCAGCCGACGCCAAAGCCCGCACCATCGCATTGATAATGCTCATCGCCCCGCGTCCGATGCTTTCACCTAACATTCGATTTAGTCCCAAATTCCCTATGTCCACAGTCCCAGGTTAAGCGTCCGGAGTTTGGGGCTTTGGACTTTGCGACATGAGACTTACTCCTGCTCGTGTATTGTCTTCAATCGAGATATCTCAAAATTCCGCCAGCCGGTCGGC
>CADEEU010000084.1 GCA_902826385.1 uncultured Acidobacteriota bacterium
CCGTCCAGAATTCCTCTCGCAACGTGGACGATATCTGAGCTGGCAAACCCTCTTTTCTGCATCTGCGACAGGACGTGATAGGCGATTATCGGAGCTTCGGAATAAACATACCGCACTGCGTCTTTGGCAATTTCCGCGGTGCGAATCGAGTCCATCATCCCAAAAATGCCGCCCGAATAATGTTTGTTGATTATCGCGTTAGCAGTAATGATAGGGTTCATGTGAAAGAAGCGCCTCCTGTAGAGCCTATGCCACTTTAAAGTTGTTTCGTAATTCGCAGTAGCTGAACGGGCGAATTCTTCCTTTGCGTGCTTTGCGAGCTCCACGTGAAATCTCTTTTCTCACGCGAAGCTCGCAAAGGAAGAATCAACATTCTGATTTAAGGATACTAAACCGCCGTAACATTCTTCAACGATTTTTCCGTCTCCAATATATGATGCGTGGTTTGGATGACAGTGTCGGGGTTAAGTGAGATCGAGTTGATGCCGCGTTTGACCAGAAATTCGGCGAATTCGGGGTAATCGGACGGGGCCTGGCCGCAGATTCCGATCTTTTTGCCTTTTCTAATCGCGGCTTCGATAGCGAGGGCGACCATTTTCTCGACCGCGCCGTTTCGCTCGTCAAAAAGATGAGCGACCATTTCGGAATCGCGGTCGAGCCCGAGGGCGAGTTGCGTAAGATCGTTCGAGCCGATCGAGTAGCCGTCGAAAATCTCCAGAAATTCGTCGGCAAAAACCACATTTGCCGGCAGCTCGCACATAGCGTAAATTTCCAGGCCGTTTTCGCCCTGCACCAAACCGTGTTCGGCCATTAGCGCGATCACTTTCTCGCCTTCCTCGACGGTGCGGCAGAACGGGATCATCGGCGTAACGTTGGTCAGGCCCATGTCTTCGCGGACACGCTGAAGCGCAAGGCATTCGAGCTTGAACCCGGCCCGGTAACGGTCGTCGTAATAACGCGACGCACCGCGAAAACCGATCATCGGATTTTCTTCGTGCGGCTCATATTCCTCGCCGCCGATTAGCCGTGCGTATTCGTTCGATTTGAAATCGGACATTCGCACGATCACCGGCTTTGGATAAAACGCTGCGGCGATACGTCCGACGCCTTCGGCCAAAGAACGGACAAAAAACTCTTTCGGGTCTTCCTCCAGAATCCGCTGTGCGATCTCGTCGATGTCGGCCTTTTTCTTGAGGTTCGGATAATTGACCAGCGCCATCGGATGAATGCCGATGTGGTTGTTGATGATGAATTCGAGACGCGCCAAACCGACGCCGTCATTCGGCATTCGCGAGACGGCGAACGCGTGGTCGGGGTCACCGACGTTCATCATAACGGCTGTTTTGGGACGCTCCTGGTCGGTGATCTCGTGCCTGTCTATTTCGAAGGCGATCTTACCGAAATAAATGTTTCCGCGGTCGCCCTCGGCGCAAGAAACGGTGATGTCCATGCCGCTTTTCACTTTTTCGGTCGCGTCCCCGCTGCCGACAATACACGGAATGCCGAGCTCACGGCTGATGATAGCGCTGTGACACGTGCGGCCGCCGCGGTTGGTGACGATTGCCGAGGCACGTTTCATTATCGGCTCCCATGCCGGATCGGTCATCGCCGTGACAAGTATTTCGCCTTCTTTAAATGTGTTCAGCTTCGCCGGGTCGAGCAGTACGTGAGCCTTTCCCGAACCGATCCTTTCGCCGACCGCAACACCTGTGGCAAGCGGTGCGCCATGATCGCCGGTAAGACTATATTTTTCGATAAAATTCTGGTCTTTTTGCGCGTGGACGGTTTCGGGCCGCGCTTGCAGAATGAACAGCTTGCCGGTGATGCCGTCCTTTGCCCACTCGATATCCATCGGCTGATGATGACCGGCCAATTTTGAATAATGGTCCTCGATCGCACACGCCCACTGTGCAAGCTGCAGCACCTCGAATCCGGCCAGGCACATTCGGTTGCGCTGAGTATCGACCACATCGCGTACCTGCGTGCCGGTGCCGTCATCGGCAAAGACCATCTTTACTTCTTTGACGCCGAGTTTTCGGGTGACTATCGGGCGGAAACCGAGTTTTAATGTCGGTTTGTAAATGATCCACTCGTCGGGCGTCGCCATTCCCTGCACGACCGCTTCGCCTAAACCCCAGGCTCCGTTGATAACGACGGCTTCGCGAAATCCGCTTTCGGTGTCGAGCGTGAACATCACACCTGAGCAAGCTATATCGGACCGCACCATCGGCTGGATTCCGATCGAAAGAGCGACGTCGAAATGATCGAAGCCTTTGACGGTGCGATATGAAATTGCACGGTCGGTCCAAAGCGATGCGTAGCATTGATGACAGGCTTCGATCAGTTTTTGCTCGCCGCGGACGTTAAGAATCGTGTCCTGCTGGCCGGCAAAGGACGCATCGGGCAGGTCTTCGGCCGTGGCGGACGAACGCACCGCGACCTCGAACATTCTTTTGCCGATACGATCGCCCAAGGATTTGTATGCACCATGAATCGCCGATTCAACCTCGCCCGGAAACGGCGTTTCGAGCATGAGGTTTCGTGCCTCGTTTCCGACGCGGGCAAGCTCGTCAAGATCATTTACGTCTAAACCTTTGAGAAGTTTCTGCAGCTTTTTGCGCAGGCCGTCCGTCTCAAGCAGCAGCTCATAAGCATGACTGGTCGTCGAAAAACCATCGACCGCCCGCACGCCCTGCGTCGTCAGCTCGCGAAACATCTCGCCAAGCGACGCGCCCTTCCCGCCGACAAGTGCGACATCACCGTTGCCAACCTGGCTGAAGTCGAGAACGTATGGTTTTCCGTTATTCATTTTGCCTGGTCACAGCGGCTTTGCCGCCCGATGTGCGGAAAAGCTCTGCTTTTCCGACACGTTTCCTAAATTTCCGCGGCTATGCCGCCGGTTTTACGCTACGACAGAAAACGGCGGCGCTGCCGCACCGACCGTGGGGAGGTCTGCGAAAAAGCATAGCTTTTCCGCACATCGGTAGGCACAGCCCAAAACCGGAGAAATCATCCGACCGCCACAGCGGCGGCATTTGCAGAATACTCTGCCGGCAGGCCGCCATTATCCGCTCGCATGTATTTCAACTGATTCGGCTTTAGCGTCGCGATCAACTCTTCGCGATTCAGTGTCTCGATCGGCTTTCCGGGATATATCTTGCCCATCTTCGCCAGCCGCTTTTCGCTCAAGGCGCCCGAAAACATCAGCAGCGGATAGGTAAAGTTCGGGCCGTTCAGCTTTCGCAGCTTGTACAGCCACATACCGATCGAACCAAGCCGCCACGCCGTTGGGCCCCACCAACTGTATTGGCCGGGGCGGAGGTTCATCTTCCAGCACTTCATCATCAACTGCCATTGCAGCGGCGTGAGCTGCTTTGTCTGCGTAACGCCTTTTTCCATTTCCATCCGCGTGTCATGCAGCGGCGTGAAAATGGACGGGATGAGAAACGCAAAAAGACCGCGGCGTTCCATCTCGTAGATCAGGTCGAGCGTCGCCATGTTGTCTTCGTCGGTTTCGTCCGGGTTGCCGACGATAAGCGTCATCGCAGGGAACCAGTTGTTTTCGTTCAAGACGCGCAAACCTTCGAGCACCACGCTCGGCCAGTGTTCGATCGAAAATGGCACGCCCTTGCTCGCCATCACTTTCTTCGCCATCTTGACCGAGCCGGTTTCCAGTCCGATCAGCGGTGCAAGCGCCTTCTTTTCCGGATGCGAGCTAAGGTAAGGAAAATGTATCGGGCTTTTCGGCAGCAGGAGGCGCGAGAGCTCTTTTATCAAAATTGGATCGACAACCGCCGGTGCGATGGTCGAATGGCTGAGCACGTGCTGTTCAACGCCGGGTGTATTTACGATGTCGCCGTACAGGTCGAGCAATGCCTCGCGGTTCGGGAAATAAAACGGAGTGTCGGTGTGCACCTGGCCCCAGATAAACATGTCCTCGGTGGCGAGCGAGATCTGCTTGTTCCCCTCGCGCACGTTCGCGCGGACGGCGTCCATGATCTTGTCTTTCGGCAGATCGATCTGCGGATTCAGATCAGGTACGCAGAACTTGCATCGGCGGCCGCAGCCGGTGGTCATCTCGACCACGCCGAACGTCGTTCGCGTGTCCGGGAACATAATCGCGTCGCGTTCTTTCGGATGAACGACCGTGATCTCTTTCGGCAGATCTTCGCCCGCGACCGCCTTTGCAAATAAATCCAATGTGTCCTGCGATTCGCTGCGACCCTCGACCACGCAGTCGATGCCGAGCTCTTCGTACATGTTCGTTTGGATGATCTGCCATCCGCCCGAGCCGCCGACGATGACCTTGAAATTTTCGCGGTGCGGATTGTTTTTGATCTGCGCGAAAAGCTCACGCGAATAGTGCGAGTTGATCGGCATCTTCGATGAGCCGAAGATCGAAGTATAGACGCCCGCGGCGAAAGTTACGCCCAGCGGGTTATGCGTCGAAACCGCCACAACCCGCGTTCGCGGGCCGATGAATTTCTCTAGGTCTTCGGGAAAACACGAGACGATATCGTCTTTCGCGTAGGCCCGTTCGAGCGACTTTTCAACCAATCGGACACCGGCCGGCATATACTTGGCCGAGCCGTCTTCGTACCTTTCCACGTTCCGCCATTCCGGATATTTGCGGTTAAGGATTCCCTCTAACCAAATGGGCAGCGACGCCATTGCCATTTGTATAAAATAACCGGCATGATCGATGGCTTCCGTCAGCGGTGCGGTGAGGACGATCAGCTTACCTTGGTTGTCGGCTGTTGCGACGCGATGTGAGCCGTTTAGTTTTGACATAACTTCTTTAATGCTAGCGTTGTTAGTCCTCCTTTGCGGATCGTATCAGTCAAACGATTCTTAGTTACATTTATTGTTGCACTTTTTGGCGGTGATCACTGCATACCGCGCGACGAGATTTGAAACCGGTGGCCGTCCGGATCGCTGCCGTCGCAAAATTCAATCCCGCCGTACTCATAAATCTCCGTCATCTCGATACCGAGCGACTCAAGCCTCGCTTTCTCGCCGGCCACATCATTCGTGCCGAAAACCAGCTTCACGCCGTCGTCGGTCGACCCATCGACATCAAAACCGAGCTTGTGAAAGGCTATGGTGCAACTTCCGGCATTAACCTCGGTCCATCCTTCGTCGAATTCGCCGACCATCGTCAGGCCGAAAGTGGACGTATAAAAATCGACGATTCGGCGGACGTCGCCCGTGAAAATAATGACGCGTGACAGGTCCATAGTCCCACACCGAAGCTCTCGATCTAAATATTTTAGTTTCTTCAGTGTTAAGTGGAAAGTGACAGGAGATCAGTCTAAGACTTGTCACTTTCCACTAATCACTATTCACTGAAAAAACCATCTTTCATCTCTCGCTTTTAATGCAAGTTAGAACCTGATAACAGCATCCGGCCCGCCTTCGACATGGACGGTATCCACAAACCTGATGCTCTTGGAATCGGTCGTCATGACCACAGAATGCGTCCGTTTTCCGGCACCAAAGAAACGCACGCCGCGAAGCAACGCACCATCGGTTACGCCCGTTGCGGCGAAAATCACTCTTTTTCCCGGAGCAAGATCGTTTGTATCGTAAATTTTTTCAGGATCGCTGATTCCCATGTCTTTCAGGCGCTCTTTTACCTGTTCGGCCGGCGGCACCTTGGATTTATCTACTCCAAGACGTTCGGGGTCGAAAATAAGTTTCGCCTGTATCTCGCCGTTCAGGCACTTCATTGCCGCTGCGGTTATAACCCCTTCGGGCGCGCCGCCTATTCCCATCAGGGCGTGGATATTCGTTCCGGCGACCGCCGCCGAGATGCCGGCCGAAAGGTCGCCATCGGATATAAGCCTAATGCGTGCACCGGTTGCACGGACATCGGCGATAAGCTGTTTGTGCCGCGAGCGGTCGAGGCAGATCACTGTCAGGTCGTCCACATCACGGCCGAGCCGACGGGCGATGTTTTTTAAATTCTCGGCGACAGGAGCTTCGATATCGACCGCGCCGCGGCTGGACGGGCCGACGACGATCTTGTCCATATAGATGTCCGGTGCGTTCAGAAGACCGCCGCGTTCGGCTGCGGCCAGCACGGCGATTGCGTTGTTGGCACCGAGGGCGCAGAGGTTTGTGCCTTCCAGCGGATCTACCGCGATGTCAACCTCGGGAAATTCGCTTCGCGCTTCTTCTGAAAAGTTGCCTCCGCCGACCTCTTCGCCTATGTACAGCATCGGGGCCTCGTCACGCTCGCCTTCGCCGATAACGATGCGGCCGCGCATCGGCACCGAGTCCATTACCTCGCGCATCGCCTCGACTGCGACGTGGTCTGAATGCTTGCGGTCGCCCTGGCCCATCGTCTTTGCGGATTCGATCGCCGCCGCCTCGGTCACCCGCAGAAAATCGAGAGATAATTCGCGGTCCGCTTTTGTGTCTTTCATCAGTGTTTCCTTAATTTAACGAAGCTTTTGAGATTTGGTAATGCTGGCATTCTAACACTTGTGCAACCCGATTTGACAAGTTATCCTTATGGATATTACGGTTTTAGTTTGTCGATTCGGAACCGAGTAATTCTTTCGCTTCCGGCCGTACAAAAGCGCGAGTCGCCGAAGCCTGCGGTCGTGCCCAAACAGGAGAATATTTTGTCCCGATGACCTACATTGTTGCCGAGCCTTGTGTCGAATGTAAATATACCGATTGCGCCGCCGTTTGCCCGGTGGAAGCATTTCACGAACTGCCCGACCGCCTGCTGATCAACCCCGACACATGCATAGACTGCGACGCCTGCATCCCCGAATGCCCGGTCGAAGCCATATTCTCTGATATGTCTATTCCGGAAGAGTATCTAAACTGGCTCGAGATCAATAAAGAAGCCGAAAATTACCCGATCATCAGTACAAAGCAGCCGGCCTTATTTGGTTCGGCGTGTAAGGGACAGCCGGAGTAGACGCCAAAAAATTTTTGTTTACCTGAAGGGCGGTCGAGCAGGCCGTCCTTTTCGTTTGAATCATCGAAGATTCGGCTATAGAATTTCAATCATGATCGAATCGACCGACCCCAAAATAACAGAAAAACCGCCCGCTCGCTGCGAAGAATGCGACCGCGAAATGGACCATTACAATGTCTGGCTAGGGCCGGGCAATGAGGAGCGGATCGTGTGCTGGGAGTGCAAATCACGCGAGGAGAAAGGCTTTTTCGCACAGCGAGGCTTTCGCCGCGGAGCCCGAAACGGTTATATTCCCAGATAATTTTTTGCCCGCGAATTACGCGAATGATCGCGAATTAGAAGAATCAACACTCGGCCGGCCAATTTTTCTTTATTCGCGTCTATTCGCGTAATTCGCGGGCAAACTCTTATTAAATATGGCTGTTAAAAAGATCACAGAGTATCCCCAAAAAGTGCTGGCCGAGGTCGGCAAGCCAGTCACTGAGTTCAATGACGAACTCGCCGCGCTCTGTGCCGATATGTTCGATACGATGTACGATGCCGAGGGTGTCGGCCTGGCGGCGCCGCAGATCGGGTTGAATCTACGGCTGTTTGTTATGGACTGCGAAGGAGTCAAATTGATCGCGGCGAACCCGGAGATAGTTCATACCGAGGGCGAGCAGTCCGGTACGGAAGGCTGCTTGTCCGTCGGCAAAGTCCCGGCGGTTGTCGTCCGGCCGATGAAAGCTATGCTGAAAGCCCAGGACGAAAATGGCGAATGGTTCGAACGTGAGGCCGAGGGTTACGCAGCCCGAGCGTTCATGCACGAAACCGACCATTGCGACGGCACGTTATTCATCGACCGCCTGCCGAAAATGCGGCGGGACATGGTTATTAAGAGGTTTAAGAAAGAGAAGAGTTGGAAATAGCTTTGGGATACAAAATGGCCCGGTTTTTATAGAGACTCAAGATGCTTCACCACTTTCTGAATCAGCCATTCCGGCGTTGACGCTCCGGCCGTTACGCCGACACGCTCGACTCCGTCCAGGTCGTGCGGATCGATCTCGCCTTCCGTTTCGATCAAAAAGCTTTTCTCGCACTGTTCCTTGCATACGCCGAGCAGCTTAACGCTGTTTGAAGAATGCCGGCCGCCGATTATGTAGAAAGCGTCTACCATTCCCGCAAGCGCGCGGGCGGCTTCCTGGCGGTCTTTTGTCGCCGAGCAAATGGTGTTTACGATCTGGACCTCGTCGTCCGTCTTTGCCTTGACCGCTTCGGCTGTGTCGAAAAAATTCTTCAGCTTGATAGTGGTCTGCGAAACGACCAGAGGATTCTTTAACCGCGGAAGAGCGGCAAGTTCGGTCTCGTCGCGGACGATGTAGGCGTGATCGGGAGCGTAGCCTTTGACTCCAATCATTTCGGGATGGTCGGGATTGCCGACGACTATCACGTCCCGGTCTTCCGCCGCCGCACGCGAAGCAAGCCGCTGTACGCGCGTTACAAACGGGCACGTTGCGTCGACCACCTTCGACGCGTTTTCTTCAAGCTCTTTTTGCACCTGCGGCGTTACGCCGTGGGCGCGGATAACGGCGGTTTCGCCGCGTTTTATCTGGACCGGTTCGTTGATGGTAGTTACGCCGTATGTCCCGAGCCGCTGCATTTCCTGCTCGTTATGGATCAGCGGGCCGAGGCTGCGGACGGTATCGCCGTCGTTGATGGCTTCCTCGACCATCTCGACCGCACGTTCGACGCCGAAGCAGAATCCGTACTCATTTGCTAAAAGAACTTGCATTTTTTACCGGCCATACTCTATTTTCTTAATACTTTGTAGCAAAAGACTTAGCACGGCCTCACAGAAATCTTATCAAAATGGACCATCGAAACGAAGCCCCCGCATTCGAATGCCGTTTTTTGGACGACACTTGTTTTGACCCTCTGCTCGAAACGTTCTGCGAAGCGTTTTCAGACTACGTTTTGCCTTTCAATATGGACGCGACGCGATTCAAAAATCATCTGAATTTGAATGCGGTCGATCTTAATCGTTCTGTTGGATGCTTTGAACAGGAGCAAATGGTCGGATTTTCGCTGAACGGTTTTGGCGACTGGAAAGGAAAGACGACGGTCTACGACGCAGGAACGGGCGTCATACCCAATCGGCGCCGCCGTGGTGCGAGCATGGCGATGTTCGATTTTATGGTGCCGGTTTTTCGCGACGCCGGAATAGAACAATATCTTCTCGAAGTGATCACCCACAACGAGCCGGCCGTTAATCTGTATAAAAAACTCGGGTTTCACATCGAGCGAGAGCTTGTTTTTATGGAAGCTAAAACGCTGGAACAAACCCGGCTCAATGACGAATTCGAACTACGCAAAATCACTGCTGCCGAGCTTATACGGCTAAAAGAGTTCTGGGACGCACGGCCATCCTGGCAAAACTCGAACGAAGCCATCGAGCGAAGCGAACAGTTGAAAACGATCCTCGGCGCGTTTGTCGATGGCGAGTGCGTCGGTTACGCGGTTTTTTCGACCGGGCGTGGGCGCGTGGCGCAATTTGCGGTTGACAACAGATTCAGAGGAAAAGGGATTGGCTCTCGGCTGCTGGCTCAGATTCGGACGGAAATGCAGCCGGATGCGGCCATGCGAGTTATCAACCTCGATAAGTCCCTGACCGACACGCAGCATTTCTTCGAAGCTCGCGGTTTCAAACAGGTTTTGGCACAATACGAAATGATCCTGCCGCTGAGCTGATGCCCGATTCATCGAATCGGATCGCGTAGAATGCTCTCCGCGGTTGTACGAGCAATTTCGGCTGCCTTTGTGTTCGAATCTTTCAGGTGGGCAATTTGCATCAGGGCCTCGCCCGTCCTTGACAGCAAGCGAAACAGGTCGCCTTCTTCGGCCTGTGTTCGCTTGACCAGATCGGGCCACGCCATTCCGCCGGCCCAGCGTTCGGCGGCCGCGGCTGCGGACAGGTTGATCTCCTCCGACGGTTCGATGCCGAATTTCCATTCGATAGCCGAAACGTCGTAGATGATATCTTCGAACGCGGTGACAACATCAAGCAGCTCGTTAGAAAGATAGAGCTCGCCATAATTCCGGTCCGAATCGGCGGCGAGAGCGGCCATCAAACCGGCCAAGGTCTTCGGCGACTGTTCGTCGAAAATTCCGCGACGCAACGCCTCGCCGACCAGCAGCGTCCGGTCAACCCGCACGTCGGCCAGCCATTTGCCGGTCTCGGTCACGATTTCATTCCGGAAATCTATGTAACCGAAATGATCAAGCACCTTTGCCCTGCGTTCGAAGGGCAGCCAAATCTGGCCGTAGTAATAATCGATATCTCGTTCGGCTTTTTCGATAGCGGCGGCTTCGTTAGACACGCTCCATAGAAAAGCGAGACGCTCGTCTTTCGCGTCAGGCTTTCGGTTACCGACGGCAATCTTGTCGATAGCTTTCTCTATTTGTTCTTCGGCGGCGTCCGTTCCCACCGAGCTTTTCGCTGGCTTTGGTTCGTCAAGCGGAGGGTTTTTGCCGCCGAATGTGTCGAGAAAAGCTTGTTCAATGCTCGCCTCTTTTATCGGATAAGTGTTCTTGAAAACGCGGTTGACGCGCTCGAACGAGACGGCGGTCCCGTGGCCGTCGTCGCGCATCGCCGCAACTTTTTCGCCGTGGACGCTGATGACGAAATAGATCCGTTTGCCGCCGCGGCCCTGCGAGATAACGCGGCCGGGCATCACGTTCTCACGCAGCCACTCGCCGCGAAGCTCGGCGCGCGTAACCGGAATCGATTCGTGCAGCCGTCGCCGAGCGGAAGCAAGACGCTCAAAACCACGAATTTCGTCGACAGAAAAGCCATAGCCGCTTTCTTTTGCCGACTGTTCCAGTTTGCCGATGCGATTTCGGTTCTCACTCTTTAGTTGCTCGATCTTTCTTGCGGTTCGCTGGTAGGCAAAGCTTCGCTGGGCAATATCACGGACCCGCTCGAAGCTCTTGAACGCGTCGAGCAGGTTCAGCAAACTAGTGTAGGTCGAGCGAAACTGGCTCTCCAGCGGATCGGGCGGTGCTTTCAAAAGCTCGGCGATCTTTTTCGGATTTTGGAACTGACCGGGAGCGAGGACGACAAACCCGACGTTGTCCTTGCCGCGGCGACCGGCACGTCCGGTCATTTGCTGAAGCTCGCTTGCAAAAAGCGGCCGCCAGCCGTCGTTGCCGCGCGTGCCCGCGTTGCTGATCACAACTGTGCGGGCTGGAAAATCGACGCCGGCCGCGACCGTCGATGTGGCGAAGATCGCATTCAGCAGCCCGCCGGACATCATTTTCTCGATCAACAGCTTCCACGCCGGAATGTGCCCCGCATGA
>CADEEU010000085.1 GCA_902826385.1 uncultured Acidobacteriota bacterium
AAGCATCCGTAAAAGCAATCATTAGTTCCTGCTCGCCGTTTTTGACTTTGCCCGTCTCATTCGACACCGAAACCGTCAAATTGCTGATCGGCCCGCTTTTGATGACTTTTCCCTGCACCGGGTTTTCGGCAGTCGGTTGCGTCCCCGTGCCGCAGGCTCCGAAAAATGCGATCGTAAGAAAAAGGGATACTGAACCAACAAATAAAATTGTCTTTCTCATTTTTGAGTCTCCTATGTTGAAAACATCTTTACAGTCCCGACGCCCATAAAACAGTGCGCAGGATCACATTGAAATAGCCGCAAAGGCGCATAACACCCAAAAAAGGGCGCACTTCACCACTGCAACTAGATCAAGAAGGAATTATGTTGGAGGTATTTGGGCTGGAAAGTGCGCGTCAACGTTTTGCGCACATACTGAGGCGACACAGACGGCGCGGCCTTGGCATTTGGAAACAAAGCAGCGATCTGGTCGGCGATCGATTTATGGGTCGTTACATTTGTAGGAGTAAAATTAAACGGGTTTCCGAAAGAGATCGGTGCTGAGTTTGTGCAGTTTGTCGCACAACAAAGGCGAGCCGCCTCCGCAGCTGGGGAACGGTCCTTGCTCCGAGCTTTATCGCAGCATCTCATCATCTTGTCGTTCCGCGAGTGCAGGGGTGTCCCGGACACGACGCCGCCAGCGAGGGCGAACAGCACGAAAAGAATTGAGACCCGAACGAGCATTGAATACAGTATACTCCAACTCTTATGGAAAAATGTGATTGACGTCACAAAATGCCTAAGCAGATGCTGCCGGTTCCGATCGTAGTGTGTATCGAGCAGATTTAGACTTCGCCCTTCCCAACTGCTAACCAAGACAAATCACCTCTAATTGAAACGTAGAGATGTTGGGGGGGGGCGAGATCTCACGTCAACGTCGCCGGTAGGTCAAGAGGTATCGTCAACGTGAAAGTTGTCAGATGAGTAGTGCGATTTGCGGTTAAGTGCCCACCGTGCTGAGTCGCGATTTTGTGGGCAATTGAAAGGCCGAGTCCCACCCCTTTATCCTTAGTCGTGTAGAACGGGTCGAAAATCTTTGAGAGATTAGTTGGGTCAATGCCGGAACCCGAGTCGGTGACCTCGACAACAAAATTATTGTCTTGCTGAAAAGTTCTAAACGTAATGGTCTGATCTGCGCCGTTTGACTGGGGCATGGCCTGCAGTGCGTTGATCGCTAGATTTAGTACCACTTGTTTTATCTGCTCCGCATCGACGAGAACCAGCGGAAGATTCTTTTGGAGATCTCTGACGACTGCAACGGACTGTGACGCGGCCTGGTTCTCGATCAAACCTGTGATTGAGTCCACAATTTCATTAGGATCAGTTGGCGTCTTGGACGGTTCGGTCGGGCGTGCGAATCGCAGAAACTCGCCCACTAGCCGGTCTAACCTGTCTATCTCACCTTTTGCAAGACCAACAAACTCACGCCGAGGGCTGTCAACCCTCAGCTCGTCCTCCAATATTTCGATGGCTCCTTTTATCGATGCGAGGGGGTTTCGGACCTCGTGAACGATGCCGGCTGAAAGTTCTCCGAGCGACGCTAATTTCTCTGCCTGGAGCAGCTGTTGAAACGTTGTCTGCAGCTCGTCGTAAGCTTTTCTCTTTTCCTCCGCATTTCTTTCAGCCCGTTCCCTGGATTTCCGGAGACGGTCGCCCAGCGCTCCCATTATTCCGCCAACGAGATTGAAGATCACGATCTCGGCATATTGGTTTATAGAATAATCAAAGTGCCCATGCTGCCAGTGTAAATAAATATGCGGGGAGTAAATGATGGTTGTAAAAAGAGATGCCGCGAGCCCGCCTCTAAGACCAAATATCAAAGCGGCAGCTATGATCGGTACGTAGTAGATCCGCTGATATATCTCGTGCCAAACGATCTGATCAGTAGGCGTAAGAAAGTGAAGGACGGTAATGAGGATGATCACCAGGGCAATGACGATCCATACATACAGGCGGTTTCGAGAGGAGATGATATTGAAGGTCTGCGTATCCATTAGTCGTCCGAAATGCTGGAACCCGACTCGTCTAAATCGTACTTCTGTATCCGATATATAAGGGCGCTTCGAGTAATACCTAAATATTTTGATGTTTGTGACTGATTTCCGTCATGCCTGAGAAGCGAGCTACGTATAATTTCCCGTTCTAGGGCTTCTAGATTTATCGGCTCGAAAGGCAGGTCAAACCACAACTCCCCCTTTGTTGAAAAAGGGTTTTTCACGCTTTCGGGGACGTCGTTGAGAGTTAGAGTATCGCCGTCGGAAAGTACCACCATTCTTTCGACCAGATTCTCAAGCTCGCGAACATTTCCCATCCAAGGGTAATCGAAAAATACCTTGAACACGTCGCGAGCGATCTTTGGCGGTCTCATACCATGTTTCAAAGCGGATCGCGTGACAAAATGTTCGGTCAAGACCGGTAGATCCTCGCGGCGTTCACGCAGCGGCGGAATCGTGATCGGAACTACCGCGAGTCGGTAGTAAAGATCCTCGCGGAAAGCGTTTTCTTTTATAAGATCGGGCAGGTTTTCGTTGGTGGCAGCAATTATTCGAGCATCTATCTTTCGCGGGGTATTTTCGCCCAGGCGTGTCACTTCCTGCTCCTGAAGAACCCTCAAAAGCCTTGTTTGCGACTGGAGAGGCATCGCGCTTATCTCATCAAGGAATAAGGTGCCGCCGTCAGCTTCCTCGAATTTACCCCTCGATTCTCCAACCGCACCGGTGAAAGCTCCTTTTTTATATCCGAATAGCTCAGCTTCGATTAGTGTTTCCGGTATGGCGGCACAGTTGATGGCAATAAACGGATTACTTTTGCGCGTGCCGGAAAAGTGTATACCTTTCGCGATCAATTCCTTTCCGGTCCCCGACTCGCCTTCGATCAAAACCGTGACGCTTGTCTTTGACACCCGCTCAACCAGATCAAAAACTTGAAGCATCCTGTCAGATGTTCCGATAACGTTCTCGATCCGAAAGTCTTCGTGGATCTGACGTCTCAGCCGTCTATTTTCCGCTAAGGCTCGGCCGTATTTTAATGCTTTCTCGACTGTAAGCAGAATTTCCTGACGGTTGAAGGGCTTGGTAATAAAATCAAAAGCCCCACCGCGCATAGCTTCGACCGCTGTATCGACATCTCCGAACGCGGTAATAACAATGATGGGCACTTCGCTGTTGATCGCCGTTGCCTGCTGAACCAACTGCGACCCTGTTATTTTCGGCATTCGCCAATCGGTTATCACGCAGTCAAAGTCTTCTGCGGAATACGACTTCAACGCTTCCCTGCCGTCACTCTCGCTTACGACAGAATGCCCGGCCTCCGAAAGCTGGAATTCAAGGACACGGCGCAGCGAATCATCATCATCGACTAGCAAAATTTTGGCGTTCGCTTCTTTCATTTTTAGATCATTTCATCTCAAAAGTAAGCGTTGTCCATTTTGATTCGTAGTTTAGGTTTGGATCGTCGAGTTTGCTCATGTTGATAAACTTGACATACCACTTCCCTGAACCGTCCAGTTTCAACTTCACAATGCCCTTCGCGTCGCTTCTGAGTTCTGGTGACGTTTTGATCTTACCGCTTTCCTCGCGACCAGCGAGAACGACTTGGTCAGCGAGCGGCTTCCCGTCCTTCAAGCACAGGACCTCCATCGTGTCGCCCTTTTTAAGCTTGTAAGGATTCTGCTGGGGGACGAGTTCGACGGGATAGCCAAGAATAGCTTTGTAATCATTAGTCTGAGCTTTGCCAACCTGCAGAATCGCCTTGACATGCTTTGCGTAACGCTCTTTTGCATCCTTTTCGAGTTCTCCCGTCTTGCGGCGTTCTTCCAGCGTATCCGGCAGGCCGTCTTCGCGAAGATACTCGTTAAAATCCGCCGCTTTTAAAGCGATCTCGCGTGATTTGGTTGAAAGCCCGATGACGTAGGTTCCCGCCGCCCCTGTCGTCAGGTTTAGAAAGGCTGTCGTTTCGTCCTTGGTAAGATCGGCTTCCTTCGGATGCACACGATTTCCACCCGAAAAGACGCTCACATCGTTCAGTCGGGCGAATGTAACCGCTCCCTCGCTCGCCAGAAATGTCCCGTTCATGACTTTGACCGTAAATTTCGAGTTAGGCTTCAGGAAATAGCTGTCCGTTTTGAGAAACAGATCGTGCGCAAAGATCGACGCGACCAGCGACAGCGATAAAGTAAATGCAAAGATTATTTGTTTTTTCATTTGTTTTCCTCTCTACTTGATTTCAAAAGTCAGGGTCGCCCATTTGGATTCGTAATTTAGTTTCGGATCGTCGATTTTTACCATGTTTATAAACTTGGCATACCACTTGCCGGAGCCGGATAATTTGACTTTGAGCATGCCGTCCTTGTCGGTACGGGCACTGGTTTCGCCCAGCATTCTGCCCGCAGTCTCATAACCGGTTGTAACGATCTGGCCGGCGAGCGGTTTGCCGTCCTTGAGACACAAAATATCCAGCGAACTTCCTTTCTTTAGCATATAAGGGTTTTGCTGAGGCACCATTTCGACGGCATACCCAAGCACAGTCTTATAACTATCCGTCGCCTTATTGCCCGCCTGAAAAATTGTCTTTACATATTTCGAATAGCGGTACCGCGCATCTTTCTCCAGCTCGCCGTCACGCTTGCGTTTCTCTAAAATGTCGGGAATGCCCTCAGCCGGCAGATATTCGTTGAACTCCTGCGCTTTCAAAGCGTTTTCGCGCCACGTTGTCGAGATACCGACGACGTAATTGCCCACCTCTTTCGGGACAAAATTCAAGAAAGCGGTCGTTTCGTTTTTCGTCAGGTCCGTTTCGACCGGATGCGAAACTGAGCCGGATGGCGAAACGACGCTCAAATCCGTGAGGCGAGCAAATGTGACAGCTCCCTCGCTCTCTTGAAATGTGCCATTCATCACGCTGATGGAGATCTTTTGATTCAGTTTGACGAAAAAGCTGTCGAGCTTCAAAAAAAGATCGTGAGCAAAAACGGGCATCGCCAGTACCGAAATGATGACGAAGGGCGTTATTTTTTTCTTCTTCATTTAGTTCTCTCTGTTATGTCTTGAGTGCTTTGTGCAATCTTATCGTGCCGAATAATGTGTTGAAAGCGAGGGGTTCTTCGACTGAGGTGAAACCTGTGGTTGACATGAACTTCGGTAAAAGGCCGCCGAAGCTGTCGGCTGTAGTTCCGAAACCATCGAGGAACTGAATAAAGCGGGACGAAAGCTTCATAAACGCGTCAGCAGGCAAACCCCAATCCGCAACGTGGAACTCGCTTCTCGGTTTGAGCACGCGATACACTTCACGCAAAGTTTTCAACTTATCGTCCCTGGTCAGATGATGAAAAAACAAGCTCGAGACGACACGGTCAAACGATTCATCTTCGTAGGGCAAATCAAACGACATCCCTTCGTCGAATCCAATCTGAACGCCCGAGTCTTTCGCTTTTGCCCTGGCTATCTCGAGAATTTTAGAATCGCCGTCAATACCGATGACTGTGGCTTGCGGCTGTGCGTTTTTGATGAGTATGGTAAGCGTTCCTGTCCCACAGGCCAAATCCAGAACACGATGGCCGGTTTTGATTTTTGCTTCTGAAACAAGAGCTTTCTTGAAAACTTTTTCCCGGGTTGTGAAACGCACGACCGGATCATAGAAAGGCGTGAGCCAATCATAGCTCAATGCTGGAATGTAATTTTCATTCTTCACTTTTTACAGTTTCAAATTCCTCAAGCGCAGAGCGTTGACGATAACCGACACAGAGCTGAAAGTCATCGCTGCGCTTGCGATTATGGGGCTAAGGAGCAGGCCAAATACCGGATACAAAACGCCCGCTGCGATCGGGACCCCGATCAGATTATAAATGAATGCGAAGAACAAGTTCTGACGGATGTTCTTCATTGTCGCTTCGCTTAGTTTCTTGGCCCGTATTATTCCGCGTAGATCGCCCTTCAAGAGGGTGATATTGGCGGATTCCATTGCTACATCCGTCCCGGTTCCCATGGCAATTCCGACTTCGGCTTGAGCCAGGGCCGGAGCGTCGTTGACGCCATCGCCGGCCATAGCCACGATCTTGCCTTGGGCTTGTAGCTCTTTGACCTTCTCCGCTTTCTGTTCGGGCAGAACATCGGCGAAAACCTTGTCAATGCCCAGCTTTCGAGCAACGGCTTCGGCAGTTTTCGCATTATCGCCAGTCATCATCACGACTTCGATACTTTGACGATGTAATTCTTCAACTGCTTCTTTTGCAGATTCCTTAATCGTATCCGCAACTCCGACAAGTCCGGCTAACTTGCCATCCACGGCAACGAACATCACGGTTTGGCCCGCGGTCCGAAGCTCGTCCGCCTCTTTGCTTTGAACGACATCGATACCGTTGTCCTCCATCAGCTTCGTGTTGCCCAGGAGAACCTCTCGACTATCGATCGTGCCCAGAACTCCTTTACCAGTGATCGACTCGAAACTTTCGACCTTCGCGAGGTCAATAGTTCTTTCTTCCGCACCTTTTATTATTGCTTCCGCCAACGGATGTTCACTCGATCTTTCGAGACTGGCGGCAAGACGAAGAATTTCTGTTTCATCCAGATCCGACAGGACGACGACCTTTTGAAGACGAGGTTTGCCTTCCGTGAGCGTTCCGGTTTTATCGACAACGATCGTGTTGACCTTTTCCAAGATCTCCAAGGCTTCGGCTTTTTTTACCAGGACGCCATGCCTTGCGCCGTGGCCGGTGCCCACCATTATCGACATCGGCGTTGCCAAGCCGAGAGCGCACGGGCAAGCAATAATTAAGACTGATACCGCCGCAACCATTGCGTAGGCGAAACTGCCAAAGATCAGCCAAACAACAAACGCGACGATCGCCACGACAATCACAGCCGGAACGAAATAAGCTGAAACAACATCAACGAGCCTTTGAATCGGAGCACGCGAACGCTGAGCCTCGCCGACCATTCGCACGATCTGCGCCAAGAGCGTGTCGCTGCCCACCTTTTCCGCTTTCATTACAAAACCCCGTCGGCCGTTTATGGTGCCTCCGATAACTTTATCCCCGGCGATCTTTTCGACAGGGATCGACTCGCCCGTGACCATCGATTCGTCGATGGACGTTTCGCCCTCCAGAATCGAGCCGTCGGTAGGAATCTTTTCGTTTGCTTTAACTCGCAAGCTCGCGCCGATCTGCACGTCCTTGAGCGCTATCTCCAACTCCGTTCCGTCATCGTTCACTACAATTGCCGTCTCAGGTGCAAGTCCTAAAAGCTCCTTGATTGCGCTTGAGGTCTGTGACCGTGCGCGAAGCTCAAGAACCTGTCCAAGCAATACGAGGGTTGTGATCACCGCGGTAACTTCAAAATATGCCGCGATCAATCCTGTGTGTTCGCTCCGCATGGCGGCGGGAAAAAGGTTAGGCGCGAATAAGGCAAATAGGCTGAAAATATATGCCGCTCCCGTGCCAATCGCAATGAGCGTGAACATATTAGGGCTGACATTCTTTACGGACGCCCAGGCCCGCTCGAAAAACGGCCATCCTCCCCAAAGGACGACCGGCGTTGCCAGTAAAAATTGGATCCAAATAGATAGGTTCGGCGGGACAATCTCGTGAAAATTCGGCAGCATCTCGCCCATCGCCAGTGCGAAAACGGGCATCGTCAAAACAGTAGAGATCCAGAACCGCCGTGTCATATGCGTTAGTTCCGGGTCGGCCGTGTCGTCGAGCGTCATAATTTTTGGCTCAAGCGCCATCCCGCAGATCGGGCAGCTCCCTGGACCGATCTGCACGACCTCCGGGTGCATAGGGCAAGTGTATTCGACGCCTTCACTCGCCGTAGTAGCCTTTTCGTCTTTTTTCTTGTCGAGGAAAATTGCCGGATTCTGTTTGAATTTATTCAAACATCCGCTGGAACAGAAATAATAAGTTTCGCCCTTAAACTCGTACTCTCCGGCGGCGGTTGTGGCAGCGACCGACATTCCGCAAACCGGATCGACAAATTCCCCGCTCGGAGCCGCGTTCATATCGCCGTGCGGCACTGTTTCGACACCCGTTTCTTCTGAGCTATTGTCCGGCTTAATCGAGTAAATGCTCTTATCGCCACCGCCTTCGATCTGCGAAACAAATTTACTCTTACAGCCTGCGGAACAAAAATAAACGGTTTCGCCCTCTTCGGACTCGTATTTCGCCGCGGCCGTTTCCGGTTCCACGGTCATCCCGCAGATCGGGTCGATAAATTTGTCGGTTGATTTCGAACTATTTTCCGTCATAATTTGCTCCACCTGGTCATTCGATTAACGACAGAATAAATTGTACAACCTGTCAGCAGGGGTCAGGTCAAGCTTTATTTTGCACCAATCCCGACCGATTCGATCAAATGACAAACGGAATCGCCGTTCGGCATGGAATTTTTCATTTTTGACCAGTCTTTCAGGGAGTTCTCCATCTTTCGCTGTAACTTTTGCATGTCTTTGATCTTGCGCTGATTCTCCTCAATGCGGCGGACGATAATTTCCCGCACCATCGGACACGGCGATTTCCCGTGTTTGGCCTCGCCTAAAATGTCCGCGATTTCAGAAAGCGAAAACCCCAGATTTCCGGCAGCTTTGATAAAACGTACGCGCACGGCATCTGATGGTTGATAAACCTTGTAGTTGTTTTGAGTATTGCGGGCAGGCTTTAGCAAACCGATGCGGGTATAGTGCCTGACCGTGTAAAGCGATACGTCCGATTTTTTAGCCAGAACCGTAGCAGTCATCATTAGGCTTCTCCTATCTCATCATGTCTCGAATGCTTTGTTTTAGTCGCCCCGCGGAATCCATGGGGTGTCTTGCCTACGGCATGTAAACAGACGTCACGACTGCTGCTTGCAGCACCAGAATTCCAAGCCAGCATAGAAAGGGTTAGAGGTTCCGCCATGCCCGTACAGAAATAATAAGTCTTTCGCTCAGGAGTAAATCTCCCGGCGGTCGCTGTTCGATCGTCTTCCTACGAATCGGAGCGACGAATTTTCCGCTCGCGTCTTTTACTCTTTCCTGCCTACGTACTCACCTTGTCATCTAATTAGCGTCAGTTCTTTCTACAAATTCTTACATTTCACGGAATTCCCACATAATTCAACACCGTTCGTCCGGTCAGGCTTACAATCAGGCAGCCTACGACCATTAGTAACAGCCCGGGCCAAAACAGATCCCCAAACTTCAAACCGCCTTCGCCAAAAGCCATTGCATTGGGTGGCGTGCCGATAACAAATGGAATGCCGAACGACGCTGAAATCGCCACCAAAATCGCTGTAGATGGGCTCGGAATTATCGCTGTCGCAAGCGGTATTAGTAAGACAACCGTCGCGGTATTGCTCATCACCGCCGAGAGCAAAGCACTCGCGAAACAAATAACAAAAAGGCTCAGCGTGATGTTTAGATCGGAGAACGGGATACTTGCCGAGATCTCTCTTACGAGACCGGTCTGCTCCAAAAGCCTGCCGAGCGTTATGCCACCCGCAATTAGAAGAAGTGTCGACCAGTCGATTCGCAAAACGTCTTTCTTCTTGAGCATTCCCGATAAAAATAGAGTTGCCGCCGAAGCGAGTGCTATCACGGCTGCCGGTATTTTATGCACCGGCTCGGTCAACCAAAGGACTACTGTCGCCGCCAGGATAAGTAAGAATGCACGCTCTCCAAAAACGGACGGTTTCTTTTCGTCATCGGCTGTGAGCCGATTAATCAGATCACCGTCCCAAACGGCCCACTCCTTCGTCTCCGATCTAGCACGAAATACAAGGGCCAGATAGCCCAGAATCAGCATTGCAATGGTTAGCGGAAAGGCAAAGACCATCCAATCGACAAAGGAAACCTGAAAGTTGGGCTCCAACGACGCGATCGCAATTGCGTTCGGGCCTGTCCCGATCGGCGTCGCGATTCCACCAAAATCCGCTCCCAAAGCGACGCCAATCAGTAATGTCCGGCGCAGCATGTGATCGTCCCGAAATTCGCGCAAGATCGGCCTTAGACAAGTCAGGACAAGAGCCGCCGCCGCGATGTTTGAGAGCCACATCGAGAAAAAAGCCGTTATCAATACAATTAGAAGAAGGAATAGGGAGAACGACCGTCCGGCGGATCGAAGGGCAAAGGCTGCGAGACGTTTGTCGAGGCCGTAAACCTCGGCGGCAACCCCGAGAGTGAAACCGCCGAAGAACAAAGCCATCACCGGGTCGACTGCCCAAGTGAGTACGGTTTGGAGCGAGTACCGGGGATCTATCGGAGATATCGCGAGCGGGACGAGAGTCCAAAGCAGCAGCGTAGGCACGATAGGCGGCGCAAGTTGGCTTATCCAAACAAAAAGACAAATTGCGGCAATGGCAATAACTCGGGCGTATAGCGGAGACTCAACGAAATAGAGCGGAGCGGCGGTCAAGGCTCCAATAGTGAGCACTGAGAAAACCCATCGTTTCATAGATGTGAATGGTGCATTCGATGCTATACGGTAAGTTGATGAAAAAAATTGAAAACTCCGTATAAGTTAAAAACAAGTTGATTCAATGAGGCCTGCAAAAACCCACGCCTTTAATGTCGTTCTATGAAGTGGTTTGATGACAGGCATAACATTGATCAACTTGAACATTTTCACCGCACCCGTCGCCCTCCGCGTTATCTCTAGCGCCAATCTTCTTGTCAACCACTTAAAATACAGTTCCACCCATTCTCATACCGGTAATTATGTTTCGTGCCCCTTCTCGGTGTATCGTCTCTATCCATTGCTAAAGAGGGCCGAGCAGAAATTCTTGATTAACTCAAGAATTCTTTTGGTCCTACCCTTGTCAGTCGCGGCTGGATTGTAGGCTGAGCTTTCTTCTAGTTTAGCTCGATAAATTACGGGCGTCTGTGTGCAAAAGCACAGTAGGTTTTTCCAACGCTTGACAGATAAAGATGCAAGGCATTCGTTGAGTACGATTAAACCAGTCCTCGGCCTGCGACGTGAAAACAGGCAGTTCCGCCGCGGATCGACGACGGCATGTCGGAAAGGAAGCGTTCACCAATCGCAAGGTTTTGCCCCCCGTACTTTCGATCTGCGACTTATCAATTCGTCCCCACGTGGATCGGGAACCTGTTTAAACCAACTATAAAGGCAACCGGATCGTAGATCGGATGCCCCGTCCGAACTC
>CADEEU010000086.1:0-8358 GCA_902826385.1 uncultured Acidobacteriota bacterium
GCATCGGGACACTTTACGACGTCAACATCAAACAAAAGGGATATTCGCGACGCGCGGTCGAGCTTGAGATCATCGGCTCGAACGGCGTCAAAACGCTGAAAGGCGGAAAGATCCGCTCGGCCCTGCGTCTTCGCGAACAGCTTTTTGTCATTAACAAACGCTACTCCGGCTCGTCGGTCGCCAGCTATACCTTCACCGGCCGAGGCTGGGGTCACGGCGTCGGCATGTGCCAATACGGCGCCTACGGATTGGCCAAAATGGGCGTCAAGGCAGACGCGATCATCAAGCATTACTACACCGGCGTCGAAGTTACGAAAGCTTATTAAGCAGCCCTTCTGTTCTCCACTGCCTCTTGTTCCGGAAACATTATCGTTGCCGGGTGAACGCCGAAGGCCGCGGCTATTTGCAGAGCTCTTTTTTTTCCAATGTCTACACGATCATTTTCCAAAAGACTTAAATTCGTTGGGCTTACATTGGAACGTTTCGCAAGTTCTTCCTGAGTCCAGCCCTTTAACTCGCGCAGCATCCGAATAACTTCGCCGGACGATAGATTTGCGTGAGGACGTGCAGCCGAAAATTCTTTCTTGTTAACCATCTTCGTCACCTAATATTTATGGGGCGTTATCTCTAAAACAAAAACCGTCACAATGTCGCGTTCAGTCGAATAAATGACTCGATACTTGAGGCTTAGCCTGGATGAACGCTGACCCTTTCTTTCACCTTTGAGAGCCTCGTCATTGAAACCCGGGAATTCTTTAAGTTTTTCCGGACCGTGTCGAAACACTAGGTTTTTCCAAAGCTCGTATTTCTTTACCACCTGTGGCGGCAGTCGGCGGCATGTTCCAGCGATCGATCTATGTTCCGATACATGCCACATTATCAAAAATGATAACCTATGATAACTAATAAGTCAACTTTACAGAAAGCCTATTATTTGGCATGTGCCCGGCATCCGGAATATTTTATCTAAAATAATTGACTACAAACATTTATCGGTGTTTAATATTGTTAGCTCCAAGCGTCGGATGCTCTCCCATCTTGCCGTTTTCCAGCCCCATTCATGCTTTTTTCACGGAAAATTATTCTTGCACTCTGTCTCCTTATATCGAGCGTTTTCTCGGTGTTCGGTCAATACCGTTTTGACACCTGGAACACCGACGACGGGCTGCCGCAGAACGGTGTTCGACAGATAACCCAGACGCCCGAGGGCTACCTTTGGTTCACGACGTTTGACGGGCTGGTGCGGTTTGATGGGCTTCGGTTCACAACGTTTAACAAAGGAAACACCAAGGGCATCATCAACAACCGCTTTACCGGAATCTTTAGCGACAAAGACGGTACCTTGTACGCGACGACGATGGAGGACGGAATCCTAACTACTTACAAGAACGGGGCCTTTTCGTCGCTGAGTTCAGATTTGATACCGGGCCACTATATCGACAAGATAGAGGCCGATGCCTCTGGAAATCTAAAGTTTCTGGTCGAGGATGAAGATCGGACGTCCAAGAGCTGGTATTCCTACTCAAACGGACGGTTCGACTTGATCGAAAAGCAACCGAAATACGATCAGGATATTTTTGTCAGAGGGCGTTCCGGCGTTAGCTGGACGATAAAACGCAGTGGAATAACCGAGGTGCGCGATGGAAGAGCGACGACAATTCCGCTGGATTTCACGCATTTGCCTTTCAGGCCTAACGCTTTCGAAGACCGGGACGGAAATCTTTGGATCGGCGAAAACCGCGTACACCGGATCAGCAACGGGCAAGTCAGGACCTTCGAGGAAAAAGACGGCCTGATCCGAAACTCGATCTATCACTCATTCTGGCAGGAACAGGACGGCAGCGTTTGGTTTTCGAGCGGCGGTGCATCGAGCACAAGCGTTGGCCTGGTGCAGGTACAGGGCGATCAGCTTTCTTTCTGGGGCAAGGATCACGGCCTTTCGAGTTCGTCGATACAATCGCTGTTTCGCGACCGCGAGGGGACTGTCTGGCTGGCGACCGACCGCGGCCTTAGCCGTCGGCGCAAGCAGGTCATACAAGCATATTCGACGAAGGACGGGATCGATCACCAAGAGGTTTATCCGATCTACCGCGACAATAAAGAGAATATATGGATCGGGTCGACCAAGGGCCTAAGTGTTTACAAAGACGGAAAGTTTACACCGGTCGAACTGACTTCGACGCCGAACCCGGCCGCAAATCTTACGTGGCGAAACGGGCGTATGTCCGTGCAGTCGTTGTGGGAAGACGCAAACGGAAAGATGTGGGTCGGGCTAAACGGCGGCATCTTC
The DNA here is from genome assembly GCA_902826385.1 of uncultured Acidobacteriota bacterium. Lineage (GTDB taxonomy): Bacteria > Acidobacteriota > Blastocatellia > Pyrinomonadales > Pyrinomonadaceae > OLB17. The sequence continues at coordinate 2,291 of CADEEU010000086.1, forward strand.
CTGGTTGAAAACGGGAAGGCCGCGAATCTGTACGAGGGCTCGCATGTTTTTGCGATCAGAAGTGACCGGTCCGGCAGCGTGTGGGCGGCGACCAATAAAGGTTTGCTTCGGTTTAACGACTACAAACTGACTGCACAGTATTCGGTCAAGGACGGGCTGCCGAACGAGTTCATGACGTTGGTCTTCGAAGACTCAAAGGGCACTTTGTGGTTTGGCGGACTTGGCGGTTTGAGCAAGTTCGAAGACGGACGTTTTACAAATTACACGACCGCTGACGGGTTGGCCGGAAACTACGTTCGCACGGTCTACGAAGACGCCGAAGGAACATTTTGGATCGGGACTTACGACGAAGGTTTGAGTCGATACAAAAACGGCAAATTCGTCAGCTATCGCGTTGAGAACGGCCTGTATAACAGCGGCGTTTTTGCGATTGAAGAAGACGGTGAGGGAAATTTTTGGATCAGCTCGAACCGCGGGATCTATCGCGTAAAACGTCAGGAGCTGAACGATTTTGCCGACGGCCGGATCGACAAAATTAACAGCGTCGGTTACGGAAAAGAAGACGGAATGCTGTCGAACGAATGCAACGGCGGCCGTCAACCGGCAAGCTTAAGGAACAAGGACGGAAAGTTCTGGTTTCCGACACAGGACGGCGTGGTCGTTGTAGATCCTTCCGCGGAGCTTTCGAACCCGCTTCCGCCGGCGGTTGTGGTCGAAGAGGTGCTGGTCGAGCGTCAGCCGGTAGATTTTCGCAACGGATTGATCATCGAACCCGGGATGAAGGACATCGAGATCCGCTACACCGGCATCAGTATGATCAAATCCGACCAGATAAAATTCAAGTATAAGCTGGAAGGCCACGACCGCGATTGGGTCGACGCGGGGACCGAGCGGGCGGCGCATTACACTTATCTGCCGCCGGGGAAATATAACTTTCTTGTCCAGGCCGCGAACAGCGATGGCATGTGGAGTGAAAAAGGCGCCCAGATCTCAATGGAGCTGTGGCCATTTTTCTATCAGACGAAACTGTTCCTGCTGCTGTGTGCTCTTGCAGCGGCGTTGATGTTGCTGGTTGTCTGGAAGGTGAGCGTCCATCAGCTTGAAGCCCGCGAACGTCGTCTGACCAAACTTGTGGCCGAGCGGACGGCCGAGCTGGCGGCGGCCAACGAAAATCTGCAAAATCTCGCAAACTCCGACGGGCTGACAAAGATAGGGAACCGCCGAAGGTTCGAAAGCTTCCTTACGGCCGAGTGGCACCGGGCGATCCGGTTTAAGACGCCGATCTCGCTGGCGATGATCGATATCGATCATTTTAAGAGTTACAACGACACCTACGGCCATCTCGTTGGCGACGAGTGTCTTCAGAAGGTCGCCGAGGCATTTGCCGAGACAATACATCGCCCGACCGATCTCGTGGCCCGATTCGGCGGCGAGGAATTCGCACTCGTTTTGGGCGGAACGGATGCGGCGGGAGCTTTATTGGTCGCGGAGCAGGCTGCCGAAAATATACAGAAACTTGCGATCGAGCACAGCGGCTCAAGCACAAGCGAAGTTCTTACGGTGAGCATCGGAATCGCGACGCTTCACGCGACGTTGGAATCGACCGAGGCCGACCTGATCAAGGCGGCAGACCGCGCGCTTTATCAGGCCAAGGAGAACGGCCGCGACCGTATTTACATATACGACGAAGTAGGAAAGGAATCTATCGATGCCGGCCTGCTTACAAGCGATCCGGTGCTCATCAGCTAGAACGAGCCGCATTTGCTATCAGCCGCATCGCCGGTTCGCTGACGAAAACCTTTGCGTGGAATTGCTCGCCCCATTCGTAAGCGGTAACGTCGCGATACTCGTACCAGTTTTCGACATCGTACTTGGGTCCGTAACCGGGATGGAGCTTTTTGCGCAATGAAGCGCGGACGGCAGCGTCGGCACCGTGATTTAGCAGAAGTTCCGTGAACGGAGCGATTTGCTCGCGGCCCTGATAGTTCATCCAAAAATTCGGCTGTGAGACCACCGTACAAAAAAGCGGCGTGTGTCCGCCGAAGCCCGCTGCATCGACGACGGCTTTGGCATTTACATCCGCGCCGCGTTCGATCAGCCATTTCGCTATCTCTAACTCATCGTAATCGACACATAGGTGAAGCAGTGTAGTGCCTTTTAGCGGCGTGCCTTGCGTTGCATTGACCTCATCGTGACAATCCATTTCGGGCGGGTATATTTCGTCGTGAGAGAATGTCCGCGTCAGCAGATCGGGGTCGCGTTCGAGATGTTTTTCAAGCAGGTCGATCCGGCCGCGATGAAGCGCCCAGATCGGCGTGTCAGGAAACTGAAGGCCGTGTGCAGCGTACATTTCCAGTATCGCGTGTTTCTCGGCCGGTTTGCGGCTGTCGGTTTCGAGTACGACACTGACCGGTGCGAGTCGCTTGCCGTTTTCATCGACGACCCTGGCACCGGCCCGTAAAGCGAAGGCCGTTCCCGCCGAGCTCAATGTGTATGCCGTTCCGCCGAGTGCGCCGTCGGGCGGCAGGGGAGCTCCCATCAATTCATGGAGCATTTCCGGAGTTTCGATCTTGCCCTGAAGAGCAGCACGGTCGAGGGCGTGTTCGAAATCTTTCGCACCCAGATCGGCGAGCATTTTGATGATCTCATTGCGTCCGAGATTGGCCGCATAGCTCATCGGCGGGCCCCAATTGCTTTTGCGAACAAGGGCATCCTGGTGGATAAGGAGCGGATTTGCAGAGACGATGCGACGAAGGGTTTCGATGTCATCATTCCAGATGGCATCGACCAGGTCGCAGGCCTGAACGAGTCGTGCCCAGTTAACAGCACCATAATGCCGGGCTAGTGCCAGCTGGGCGTCGGCAAGCTTTGCCTCGGTGAACGGCGGCGGGCTGGGGTGAAATTCGTTGAACTCAGCGACGGCGCGTTCATCGCCATTCCGAATGTCACGCAGCAGTTCTTTTGCCTGAGTTTTGAGTTGATCGAGATCGGGGCGAACGCCGAGATGGCGATCTTCGCGGTTGTGAAAAGACATAACGAGCCTCCTTTAGTTCGTGCCCGATGTCCGCTGCTGTCAGGCGAAAGGAGGTTCGCTTATCGGAACCTGCATCACAGAAATTGCTCAGGTGGACTCTGTCCTGTCCGCGGACGGGCGGCGTCCTGCACGCTCGCCGAAAAGAATAGACTTGCATCGGTCTGACGTCAAGGCGAAAAGTACTTTCGTGAATTGGCGGCCTTTACAAGATTGAACGTCGAACGAATGACGTACGTCTAATCGGAATACCACGAGTGCGGCAGTACAAGCAGCGGTCCGTATTCGTCGGGATGGTCGAGGCGGTGCGGAAAATCGGTGCGATCAGCTATACGGCCGATGCGATCGTTGCGGAGGAACGTGAATTCCATGACGCTCGGTATTTCGATCCCCGATCTTGTGACCGAGCCGCAGCAGTTGTTGGGCCGAATGTGGACGCAGGTGTGATTCTTAAGGACCTTGTCGAACGCGCGGCGGGCCAGATCGAAGTAGGGACGGCTCCAAAGCTGGGACAACCAGTGAAATTCGGCGACGATGATACGGAACCGCTGAATAAGCTCTTCGGAGGTCGACAGGAACACTTCGAACTCGGCTCCCTCGATGTCGATCTGCAAAAGAAGGTCGGTATCCGTTGTAGAAAGTGAATCGCTCACCCAGCGGTCGAGCGTCATAAAGTCTTTGTCCGAAACCGCTCCAACGAACTTTTTAGTAAAGTGAAATAATTCGTGAGATTCGGCCGGGCCGTCCACGCTTTTATCGGCGAGGAATGCTTTTATTCCACGGTCGGCGCAGTCTTTTTCGAATCGGGACTCAGTATTGACGCCGGGAGAAAAGCAGGCCTCGATACCTTCAAGATCGTCAGGAACCAGATATCCGCCGTCGGTGTTTGGCCCGAGTCGGATTAGTTCCCGGTCAGTCGCAACCGGCCGCAGCGACCTGATCAGGCTCCGCATTTCGTCCGGATCGGTCGCCGCGGTCGGAAAAACATTTACAGCCTCGAGAGCTTTCTTTATCGGGGCCTTCAGGAGTTGCTTCATTCGATGATGGGCGAGTGTTGGGTGCGGACGTGAAGAATATCGAAAGATAGGCTCCACGTCCGCGAGTTTAAGTTACGGTGTCCAATTCTGCCAGTTGGTGTCGGCCAGTTCGAACTGTCGTCGCAGTTCACGCTGCATTGCGGTGACATCGGCCTGAGTGACCGGGCCCTGATTTCCTCCGGGTGGTTGGTTTCCGGGCCCCGGCTGGCGGCCTGGAAACTGCGGTTGAACCGGCGGCATTCCGGGGCGTTGACCTCCGGCTGCGGCAGCCGCGGCACGGCCGGCCCTGGCTTGAGTAAGCATCTGCGCGGTGACCGTGGCCTGGTTGTTCCAGATCTGGGCGGCAGTGCCGACGGCATAGAGCTGACCGCCGAATCCAAGATCGCACGTGTATGTGCCGCGTCCGCGTCCCCACTGCATATTGCCGGAACGTGTAAGGTGGGCCGCCAGTCGCACCGTCATACTGACATTGGCGTCGTTCCAATTCTGCAAGTGCGGACGGTCGGCTGCCGGACCGCGAAATGCTCCTACCTGGGCGCTTGTCCCGACGGTGCGGAGAGCTTCCCAAAACCTCAGAGCTTCGGCGTTGACCGTCTGCTGCGGATCAAGCTGATGCAGCCACGAATCTTCGTTCTCAACCACCCTTCCGTCACTCCGCAGCCATCGCAGGCCTTCGAATCCCAGATCGACGGCCTGGCCGAAGTTGTGATTACTTTCGCCCGGGCCGGCCCTGGTTACATTGCGGCCGTTGGTCAATAGATCATACTGCGTTTGGAAATTACGCCTGTCGCCCTGACGGCAAACGCCGATCGCTATGCCATGAAGAGCATGCATCCGGTTGATGCAGGCGTTTACCCTCGTCCGAAAGGCCGGAGCAAAAATGAGTGCGTTTGCAGCCGTGATCTTAGCCTGGAGCTGAGGGTCCGTCGCCTGGACATAGACGGTCCGCCCACCCGCCAGCACACGCATATTGCGGAACGCAGCGGGCACTCTTTGCACAAGAGCGGTCCACGTTGCGTCGCCCTGCCCGACCAGTCCGGCCGTCGCATTATTATTCGGCGCCGATTGCTGTCCGTCCGGCGACACAAAAACATATTGATTCTGAAAATCGCGTATCGCGGCGACCGTCGCATTGCCGCTTACGCCGTCATAGCTTGCCAGAAACGGCGCAGCGGGAGCGTTTCGCGTTGCCGGCCGCTGCGTTTTTACCAGGATCGCCTGGACCAACGCAACGTCGCTTACGGTGTTGGTCCCGTTCTCACCTACCGAATTAGTTAACGGCTGCATCTAAGGGTCCTCCAAAACAATGTTTATGTTTTCAGGGGTGGCGGTATTATAACAGTATTGCTAGTTTTAGAAAGCTGAAGGCTCGTTTTTGATTTCATTGGAACGATCTATGAATGGTCCTCTAAAAACGCTGGTTTTTTGTTTAGGTTTAATGACCCTTGCCGTTGCGGGTGTTTCGCAAACGCGTCCCGCAGCCATCGAGCTGGGTTCCGAAACGGCGAAAGCAGGGTGTCGGAACGAGGACGAGATTCGCGATAAGTTCAACAACTGGAAAACTGACGCCGAAGGCCGTACGTGGCTCGGCTTTATGGGTTACAAGCCGGACGGGATCGAATCGGTCGTTGCCGCAAAACCGCACGGTGAAAAGGCGGACGTTGTCATTAAGGTTAAAACAAAGATCGGCGAGCGAAAGGAAGGAGTTTCGATAAAGCTTGTCAGTACGCAAACCGGATTCAACCAGATAGATAAAAGGTGGCTGGCGACCTACGCAAAAATGTGGAAGATGCCGGCCGATATCGAATCGGCTTTGCGATCATACGTAGGCGAAGTAAAGCCGAACAAACCGTCGCGTGAACCGAACAGAATGTACATAAACGAATTCGACCCCGAAATTCAAAAGAAGATCGTCGAATTCTTTACGGCAAACAAGGCGGCGATCGTGTCCGATCTGTTCAGTGGCGACGGCGAATTCAGCGCCGGGTGGATGATGGTCG
>CADEEU010000086.1:8368-11152 GCA_902826385.1 uncultured Acidobacteriota bacterium
TAACCAAAGCCGGAAATCTAAAAATCGGCCGCGTCAGTATGCAGCGGAAAGGCGGCGACGGCGGTCGCGAGACGGCGAACATGCTGCAATTCAAAATAAATCCTGCCCTGTTGTTCAAGGCAGGATAATTGGTTGGGAACAAGCTAAAGCTTGTACTCTGAACTTTGTTTAAGCATCCGCCGGTTGATTTGTGACAGCGTTGACATACTTCGCCCAGGTGTCGGCCTGATCGGCGCGGTTCCTGCTGGCGGGTGTGCCGACAAGGATTTGCGGGTCCTCATTGGCGCTGTTGAATCGTAAGTAATAGGCTTCGCCGTTTGGATCGCCAATTCCCATTAGGTGGGCAGACTCGTGGACCCAGGTGCGGATTCGCTGTTCATCGCCGTCGGAGAAGAAACGCGGGCAGAGAAAGATCGGTACGCGGTTTCCAACGACGAAGGCGGAACGGCTGCCGACGCGTGGGTCGGGGAAATGCCCGCGATCGATGGCCGGGTTCACGAGTCGGTTTCGCATGTCGCCCAGGCCGGAACCTATATCGTCCATATCCGGATTTGGGTTGTTGAAAATCTGGATCGCGAGGTTCCTCGCCAGCCTTCGATTCTCGGCGTTCGGATCGATGCGGCCCGGAGGAGGAGGCGGCCCGATACCGACAACACGCATAAACGCCGCAAAAGTACGCTGGAACGCGGCAAGGCGTGTACGTCGTATCATTTCAGGCATTGCTGCTTCAAGCGTTACCATTTCGGTATCCATACGGTTGATCGTCATGATCCCAACAATGTTATCGGGTGCCGTTTGATAGGTTGGGTTTACGATGTTGCGTGTAGTTTTGTAATCGAGTACGGCCTGAGCGGTGGACGAGCCGTAAGTTTGCGTCGGGATTTCGTCTCCCGTAATGACGGCCCCGTCCAACATGACGAGGGCCTCTTGTATCTTGCTGACAAAATCGCCCTGGTTGCCTTGGACCACGTGATGAGCATGATCGACGGCACAGCGTTCGAGCCGAGCGTTACCACTGAATAATGCAGATCTCAACATATAAAATTATTGCCTCCCGGACGAAGAGAAATCTCGTGTTCCCTTCGCCTCTACCCTTTTGTCTAACTAAAGACGCGGGCCGGATTTTGTTTTGCGGAGGGAAGAAATGAGGTTCGGTGATTCGATTTGAATGTGCTGAAAATTTAATAAGAGACGCTTCGGTAATTTCTCCCAAAGCGGCCAGCGTCGTATGAACTTTTCGAGAAATCAGGTATTGGGAGCAGTGATTGTCCTGCTTGCTATTCTCGTCCTAGCGGCGGGGCGATTATTTCTCGATTAGCTGGTGACTCCGCGATGCCATATCGTCCATTCTTCACCGCCTGTCTTGCCGGACTTTAGAAGTGAAAATCCTTTCTCGCGAAGCGTTTGTTGATGCTGCGGGTTGATGTAAACGACATACGCTTCAAACTTTCGCTCCGACGTAATTTTATCGATCGACTCAAAAGTTTCACGCATGATCTTTTCATCGAACGGATTGTAGAAAAAGTAAACGCTCGGTTGGGTCGGAAGTTCGGCGTCGGCGGACGAGCAATTTTGGATTTCTATGAGTGACCGAAAGCGGCCGCGTTTAAATGCGTCTGCGTTATTTCGCGCAATTGCGGCGAGCGACGTGGAAAGCTCTATTCCCACAATTTTGCCGAATCCGAAGCGAGCAGCCATCAGCAGACAACGCCCTTTGCCACAGCCGAAATCCACGAAGGCGAAATTCTCCTCTTCCTGCAGGTGCAGGCCACTCATCGCTTTCATAAACGTCTTAACTTTGGTCGGCTGATACTTTACGGCGTGAGTTTTTAGCGATGCAGGTACATCGAGTTCCGATGCCGCGATTTGTCGGCTGGTTTCGACCCCGTGGCGGATGTCGAAAAGACGTCCATTAAGCTCAGCCCACCAGTTGGTAAGGTTTAGCTTAGTTTCCTGGAGTTTGTAATACATGCGGCCGAGTAACAACATTGTGTGGTTGTGCAATTAAGGTTTGCCCGCCATCTGAAAAACGACCTTTCCGCCGTTCGTTATTTCCGAATGCGTCAGGAAGTGTCGATCCAGCTTTCTTCCATTCACTGAAACACTTTCAACGTAAACGTTCTTCTCGCTTTGGTTGACAGCCTCGATGGTCAGCGTCCTTCCGTTTTCCAATTTCAGCGTGGCGGTCTTGATCACCGGACTGCCGAGAGCGTATTGATCATTTCCGGGAGCGACAGGATAAAAGCCCAACGCCGAAAATAGATACCACGCCGACATTTGGCCGCAGTCGTCGTTGCCGCCGAGACCGTCGGGTGTCGGGCGGTATTGATTTTTTAGGATCATGCGGACGCGTTCCTGGGTTTTGTGCGGATCGTCGGTCCAGTTGTAGAGATAGGCGGCGTGGTGTGCTGGTTCGTTGCCGTGGACGTAGTTGCCGATGATGCCTTCGCGCGTGATGTCCTCTGTTTCGGCAAAAAATTCGTCGGGTAAATGCATGGTGAAAAGCTCGTCCATGTGTGCGGAGAATTTTTCCTTGCCTCCCATCAGCTCGATCATCGCTTCGGGGTTGTGCGGAACGTAGAGGCTGTAATTCCAGGCGTTGCCTTCGATAAATCCCTGGCCGTGGGTTGATAATGCATCGAACTTTTCGCGGAATTTGCCGTCGCTCATCTTCGGCCGCATAAAGCTGCTTGATTTGTCCCAGACGTTCCGCCAGTTCTCAGATCGTTTGATGAATTCAGTGTAAATGTCATTTCGATTCAGTTTCTTCGCCGCCTGTGCGAT
>CADEEU010000087.1:0-5256 GCA_902826385.1 uncultured Acidobacteriota bacterium
TGATCTCGGCGGAACGTATCGCAAGTCAGTCGGACCTTGCCAAGCAACTGCGTAAGCGACATTTCGATGTTACGCAGGCGAGCATTTCACGCGACCTTGAAGAACTAGGGGTGATCAAGTCGTCAGGAGTTTACACCCTGCCGCAGAAACCCAGCGGTGCCGCGTTTTTCGGGTTGACGAGTCTCGAGGTTTCGGGTGATTCGCTGGTTGTCGCGAAATGCGATTCAGGTCTCGCTTCGGCCGCGGCGGTCAAAATAGATGCGGCTCGGATATCCGAAATTGTCGGCACCATCGCTGGCGACGATACGATCTTTATCGCCGTAAAAGACTCGAAAAGCCAGCGTTCGGTGATGAAAAAGATCTGGCAAGTTTTTGAAAATTGACAGCAATGAAGAAGATTGAAATAGACAAGATCGGATCGGCGACTTCCCCGCTGCAAATGCCGAAGACGGTTACGATCATCGGCCGACACGATTTTCCCGTTGCGGGCGACGTGGTCGCTGTACGCGCCCTTTCCGAAAGCGTAACGTATGGCAATCTTGAATTGCCCACGGGGCGGCTTGCCAAGATAAACCGTAACGATATTTTACTCGGCGTGTTGGGTAAGCGGCGGGCGCTGAAAGGATTCGTTGGCGACGTGCCGGATACTGTGAACACTGGTGATCGGCTCAACTTGCTCAACATGGGCGGCGTTTTCGGCATCTGCAAGGGGCATCACTCGTCGCTTTCAGATGCGATTGAGGTCGAGGTTGTCGGTCTTGCTTGTGACGAAGGCGGACAAGTTCTGAACATTTCCGACAACGCTCTTGAGCCGGCAAATTCGCTTTCGAAATCGGCACCAATCGTGCTGGTTGCCGGCACGTGTATGAACTCCGGAAAGACCGTCGCGGCGACGGAGATTATTCGCCAGGCCGCAAGCGCCGGGCTTCGAGTCGCGGGTGCAAAATTGTCGGGCATCGCCTGTCTGCGTGACACGCTGTATATGCAGGACCACGGGGCAATTGCGACTGCAAGCTTCCTCGACTGCGGACTTCCTTCCACCGTCGACCACGGCGATCTGCCGTCGGTCGCAAAAGGGATCTTAAATCATTTGAACTCGTTCGATCCTGACCTGATCGTCGTTGAATTGGGCGATGGGATCGTCGGCGGTTATGCGGTCGATTCTGTGCTGCGTGATCATGAGATCAAATCGGCCATTTCGTCGTTCGTGTTTTGCGCGTCGGATTACGTCGGCGTGATAGGCGGAATCGCCGTGCTGAAAGATTTCGGGATTGAAATAGACGTTGTCGCAGGTTCGGTGACTGATTCGCAGATGGGCGAAGATTTTGTTCAGGAGCGATTTGGAATCGAGGCCGGAAATGCGAGACGTAACGGAGCTCGATTGTTCGAGCTTGTGAATAAGAAAGCCGAACCCGTATTTGCAATGTCGTGAAGAATCGCATCGTACACATAGCGCTCATTGTCGATGACTACGACGAAGCGATCAGATTTTACACCGAAAAACTTGATTTCGTTTTGCTGGACGACACGCCGCAAAGCGAAACAAAGCGGTGGGTGCTGGTTTCTCCGCAAGACGGCGGCTGCAGTTTGCTGCTTGCAAAGGGTGTCGGTGACGAGCAGCGCAGCCGGATCGGAAATCAGACCGGCGGACGAGTTTTCCTGTTCCTGGAAACGGACGATTTCTGGCGTGATTATGAAAAGATCAAAGGTCGTGGAGTAGGGTTCGCCCGCGAACCGAAGGTCGAAGATTACGGAACGGTCGCTGTATTTCAGGACTTGTACGGCAATCTCTGGGACCTGATCGAATTTAGAAAATGACGGAGAGAAAGATAAAAACTGCGATCTTCGGCGGCTCCGGCTACGGCGGCAGCGAGCTGCTGCGGATACTGCTTTTTCACCCAAACGTAGAACTTGTTTTGGTCACAGCTAATGAGCATGCGGGCAAGCCCGTCGCCGCGGTTCACAAGAATCTACTCGGCCTGACCGAATTGAGTTTTGTGACTGCTCCGGACGATCTTTCTGTATTGCCGGACATCGATATAGCATTTTTCGCATTGCCTCACGGACAGGCTTTGAGCCTGATGCCTCAGCTTCCGGCCGATGTAAAGGCGATCGATCTTTCCGGCGATTTTCGAATCGACGATGCTGACGTTTTCAAACAATTTTACAAACTAGATCACGTCGGTGATCTCCAAAAAGATTTCGTTTACGGATTGACGGAGACTAACCGCGAGGCGATTCGCTCATCCCGATTTATTGCAAACCCCGGCTGTTTTGCGACGGCCGCCCTGCTTGCTCTGGCGCCGGCCGTTAAGAGCGGTCTGCTGACCGGAAAAATTATCGTCGACGCCAAAACAGGATCGTCCGGCTCCGGTGCAAAAGCGGCGGCAAATACGCATCATCCGCAGCGGATGAACTCGTTTTACGCGTACAAACCCTTTCAGCATCAGCATTTGCCGGAGATCGACCAGCACCTTAAGACCGTCGGTGAATTTAACAGCGAGCTGGTTTTTATGACGCACAGCCTTCCGGTTTCGCGTGGGATTTTCGCGTCTTGCTATCTTGAAACCACGGTGAATCTTTCCAACGAAGATGTCGCCAATCTTTATCAGGATTTTTATCAAGATGCATTTTTCGTGCGTATCGTAGAAGGTTCGCCTGACATAAATTGGGTAAAGAACACAAACTTTTGCGATCTCGCGACGCATTCTGACGGGAAACGGATTGCCGTTTTTTCGGCGATCGACAATTTGGTTAAAGGGGCCGCCGGACAGGCTGTTCAAAACATGAATCTGATGTTTGGTTTGGATGAAAAAATCGGCTTGATCTTTACCGGAGGCAATCCCTAGAAGTTTGGACGCTATGAGTTTCGCAGAAATAAAAAGAATCGAAGACGACTTTCAGGTCGAGACTTACAAGAAAATGCCGATGTCTGTCGAGCGTGGCGAGGGTGCGTGGGTTTGGACGAGCGAGGGTGAAAAATATCTGGACCTGTATGGCGGTCACGCGGTTTGTGCGACCGGACATTCGCATCCGCATGTCGTCAAAGCGATTCAGGAACAGGCCGCAAACGTTCTTTTTTACTCAAATCTTGTTTACTCGGAGATAAGGGCAAAAGCCGCGGAAAAGCTTGTTTCGGTGGCTCCTGCCGGTCTAACTAAAGCCTTTTTCTGCAATTCCGGAACTGAGGCAAACGAGAATGCGATGCGAATGGCCCGCATGGCGACCGGCCGCGAAGAGATAGTGACATTCACCGGCGGTTTTCATGGCCGGACAGCCGATTCGATAAGCGGCACTTTTCTCGGAAAATACCGTGAGATCGGCAGGCCAAACGTACCCGGACATGTGCCGGCCGTCTTTGGCGATATCGAAAGCGTTCGCGCCGTGGCCGATAAAGAAACGGCCGCGATCATGCTTGAACCCATCCAGTCGATGGCCGGAGTTATCGAAGCTGAGCCGACGTTTTTTCGACAGCTTCGCGAACTGTGCGACGAGCTCGGCATCATTCTCATCTTTGACGAAGTCCAAACGGGCATCGGCCGCACCGGAAATTGGTTCTTTGCTGGCAGCGACCTCGCGGACGGCGTCGAACCGGACATCATCACCCTGGCCAAAAGCCTCGGCAGCGGCGTGCCGGTGGGCGCTTGTCTGGTTAACGATAAAGTTTCTCGCGGCATAAAAGTAAACGACCTGGGCACGACATTCGGCGGCGGAATGCTCGCGATGGCAGCCGTTTTGGCTACGCTGGAAGCGATTGAAAGCGACGACATGATCGCGAATGCGAAATCGACGGAGGAGTTTTTACGTGACTCGTTGGCGGGCCATTCTTCGGTACGATCGGTCAAAGGCAAAGGCTGTTTGATCGGGATCGAGTTTGACGGTTCATCCGCACCGGTGCATTCAAAGCTGCTCGATCACAAAGTGATTACTGGAACGTCCAGTGACCCGAATGTTCTAAGGCTGTTGCCGCCTTTATGCGTTAATAAGCACGAAATAGGAATTCTTTTGTCGGGCTTGAACAGCCGTTAAAATTTCCTTTTTTTAGCTTTCTTATCCACAAAGAAGAAGAGTTTTGAATGCAAAATTTTCTAATTACTTCCGATTTCAGACGCAGCCAAATTGAAGATCTGCTTGCCTCGGCCGCGGCCTTTAAGGACGGTGCAAATGAATTAAAACCGCTCGCGGGCCGATCTGTCGCGCTTGTCTTCTTTAATCCGAGTCTGCGTACGCGGGCGTCGATGCAGGTAGGAATTTACGAGCTTGGCGGCAATCCGGTGATACTCGAACCGGGCGGCACGTCGTGGACGCTTGAGCATCGTGAAGGTGTTGTGATGGACGGCGACAAGACCGAGCATTTGAAGGAGTTTGTTCGCGTGCTTGAGCGTTATGTCTCGGCTATCGGCGTGCGGACGTTTGCGGAGTTGAAGGATTGGGAAACGGAACGGACCGATCCGATATTGAATGCGTTTGTGGAGCATTCGACCAAACCGATCATAAATCTCGAATCGGCAATGCATCATCCGTGTCAATCGATGGCGGACATGATGACGATCCGTGAAAAGCTCGGGCCGGAAAAAAAGAAGGTGTTGCTGACGTGGGCATGGCACCCAAAGCCGTTGCCGATGGCTGTGCCGAACAGCTTCGCCCTGGCGTCGGCACAGTTCGGGCATGATCTGCGGATTGCTCATCCCGATGGTTATGCGCTGGACGAAGAACTTGCAGAGCAGATCAAAGGTCACGCTACGGCCAATGGCGGAAGCGTCGAGTTCACGAATGATGTCGAAGCGGCGTTTGACGGTGTCGATGTGGTTTATGCGAAAAGCTGGGGCAGCAAGGATTGTTACGGCAATGTCGATAAGGACATTGCTTTTCGGCTGGGCCTGCGAAAAGACTGGATCGTAGATCAGGCAAAAATGGCGCGTACGAATGACGCGATCTTTATGCACTGCCTGCCGGTGCGGCGAAACGTTATCGTTACGGACAGCGTGATCGATTCGCCGAAGTCCGTCGTGATCGACCAGGCCGAGAATCGCCTGCACGTTCAAAAAGCGGTTCTTACAGAACTTCTAAAATAGCAACTATGAGCCAGGAAAGGTTAGATCTCCTCCGGGAATCGCTGCCCTATATTCAAAGATTCAAGGGCAGGACCTTCGTCGTAAAATTTTCGGGCAAGATAACCGAGGATAAGGACAATCTTGCCTCGCTGGCCCAGGAACTGGCGTTGCTGCACCAGGTCGGCATCCGCGTTTGTGTGAT
>CADEEU010000087.1:5266-11142 GCA_902826385.1 uncultured Acidobacteriota bacterium
GGCGTTGTGCAGACGGTCATCGAAGGCCGAAGGGTTACCGACGACGACACTCTCGATCTTGCCAAAATGATCTTTCGCGGCAAGATAAATACCGAGATACTCGCTGCGCTGCGGCATCACGGCATTGAGGCAGTCGGGCTTTCGGGAATCGACGGCGGAGTTATTAAGGCCGTCCGCCGTCCGCCGAGAGACGTCGTAGTAAATAAACAAACCGGTGAAACCGAAAAGGTAGATTTTGGGCATGTCGGGGACGTGGTAGATGTCGATGCGCGGTTGATAAATCTTCTGCTTGAAAATTCCTATCTGCCGGTGATCTCATCGCTGGGCGCCGATGACGAGGGCAAGATATTCAACATAAATGCCGATACCGTAGCGTCCGAAATCGCCGCAGAGCTGGGGGCTGAAAAACTTATTCTGTTATCCGATGTAAATGGAATTTATCTTGACGAAAAAGACGAGAGCACCAAGATAAGCAGGCTAACGTCCACCGAGGCCCGTGCGATGATCGAGTCGGGAAAAGCGACCGGAGGAATGATTCCGAAGCTGCAGAACCTGGTCGCGTTGCTCGAACGCGGTATAAAATCAACGCATGTGATCAGCGGAAATACAAGAAACGCCCTTTTGTCAGAGGTGTTCACCGATCAGGGAACAGGTACAATGCTCGTGAAAGATTAGGCCCTTGAAGCAAAAAAGCCGTCTTCGATGAAGACAGCTTTTATTCTTTCAGGTGGTGCCGAGGGCGGGACTCGAACCCGCACGGATTGCTCCACACGCCCCTCAAACGTGCGCGGCTACCAATTACGCCACCTCGGCAAGATTTTCAAAATATCCCGTTTCGGTCCTACTGGCCGTTGGAGTTAGATGGCGGAGCAGCGGGCGCATTTGTGTTTGTCGGAGCCGCATTGTTCGCATCGGCAGGAATTGTAATCGTCTGCTCGCTTCCTGCGGCGATCGTAGCTTGAACGATCGGCGTGGCTTCAGCCGCCGGAGCAGGAGTAGGCGTAGCCTCTGACACCGAGTCATCTTCAATGCCCGGCAATACAGACGCGTTGCCGCTGAGCGCCGGCATCGAGATCATCAGCGCAGACAACATAAACACGATCGCGGCACCGATGCTGAATTTGGCCAGTACCGAAGCCGTACCGCGCGGAGCAAAGGCTGTGCTCGAAACGTTGCTGGTGAACAAAGCTCCGGCGTCCGTCTTTCCGGGCTGCAGCAAAACCGAGCCGATCAAGACGACGCACGAGATGAAAAATAATGCGTAAAGAATGTAAAGCAAACCGTTATCCGTCCAACTTTATTTGTAATTGACTATTCGGGCAAAACTATCAGCGTCCAAACTCGCGCCGCCGACCAGGGCTCCGTCGATATCCGGTTGGGCCATCAACGTTCCGATATTCTCCGGCTTGACCGATCCGCCGTATAAAACTCGTACGTTTTCAGCGGTGGCTTCGCCATGGGTTCCGGCGATGGTCCGCCGAATGTGCCCGTGCATTTCTTGAGCCTGTTCAGGCGTGGCGGTTTTACCCGTACCTATCGCCCAGACAGGCTCGTAAGCGATAATAATACGTTCCATATCGGAAACTGTCAATCCGGCCAAACTTCCCCTAAGTTGGGTCTTTACCACAGATTCGGCCTCTCCCCCTTCCCTTTCCGTAAGGGATTCACCGACGCAGACAATCGCATTCAAACCCGCTTCAACCGCCGCCTTTGTCTTTTTGTTTACCGCGACGTCGGACTCGCAATAAAACTGACGACGCTCGGAATGCCCGATGATCACGTACGAACAGCCGATGTCCTTTAACATTCCGGGCGTAACCTCGCCCGTATGTGCGCCAAATTCGCCCTGAATCGCACAGTTTTGGGCCGCTACTTGAATATTCGAGCCTTCAAGGCGGTCAGCGACCATTTTCAACGCAGTGAAAACCGGTGCGATAACCACTTCGCAATGATTTGCGTTGGCAACATAGGGCTTCAAGGCAAGCGCGGTATCGACCGCCTCACCAAGCAGCTTGAACATCTTCCAGTTTCCGGCGATTATCGGTTTTCTCATCTCTTTGCGTAGGCCTCAAGAAAATCTTGTCTTGATATACCCGATTGTGTACAGATCATTCGCAAGGTTGAAGATTTAATGTGAGGGTGATTTGGAAGCGTAAGGGGAGTCTTCGAACCATCGGCATTCTCACGAACCATTGCAATATGTTCTCCTTCTCGAATCAAAGCAAAACCGAGAGTCTCAAGGGCCTTTACAACTCTTTTCTGCGGAGCATCGACTGGAAATTTGGGCATTACGCAGCTAGTTGAGTCTCGGCAACGAACGCTTCAAGGATTGGAGATTCGGTATCGAAGATCTCTTCGCCGAATGTTTCTATGTGAAATTTAATGGCCGATTTAATGTCCGTAAGAGCCTCATCATAGGTGTCCCCCTGACCGACTACGACACCCTTTAGTCCTATCGGATATGACACATACCCATCGGAGTGTTTTTCGATGATGATCTTCAAAGAGTTCATAATGCGAAATTCTACCACAACTGACATTCAACATTCGTTGAGTGCCGCTACGCCAGGCAGTAAATCACCTGCCAAAAATTCCAGCGTCGCGCCGCCGCCGGTGGAAATGTGCGATATTTTTTCTGCGAGGCCGGCCTGGTTTACAGCCGCTACAGAATCTCCGCCACCTACTATGGAAATTGCTCCCATTTCTGTTGCTTTGGCAACGGCCTCGGCAATGGCGACGGTCCCTTCGTCGAACGGTTTTTCTTCAAACATACCCATCGGGCCGTTCCAGACGATTGTTTTTGCGCCGTCGAGGGCTTTTTCAAATATTTCTACGGTTTCAGGCCCAATGTCCAGGCCAACCAGGCCCGCGTTTGTGAATGAAACTGGAATTGCTTTTCGCGAAGTCAGCGGTTCGAAAGAATCTACTACCTGATGGTCGGTCGGCAATAATAACTCGACGCCCGCGTCTTTAGCTTTTTTCTCGATCTCGAGCGCCATTGGCATCATCTCGTCTTCGACCAGCGATTTACCGATGGTGAAGCCTTGCGCTTTGAAGAATGTGTACGACATCGCTCCGCCGATAAGGAGCTTATCGACCTTTCTCTCGATCAAAGATTCGATCACGGGTATTTTGTCCGAAACCTTGGCACCGCCTAAAATCGCTACAAATGGACGTTCGGGATTTTCGAGCGCCTTACCGAGGAAGTTCAGCTCTTTTTCCATCAACAATCCGGCGACACTCGTATCGATAAAATGAGTGATTCCTTCGGTCGAAGCATGTGCCCGGTGCGCGGTGCCGAAGGCGTCATTGACATAAACATCGCACAGGCCTGCGAGCTGTTTTGCAAAGTCCGGATCGTTTTTCTCTTCCTCTGCATGGAGTCGGAGGTTTTCGAGAAGCAGGACCTGGCCCTCTTTAAGATCAGACACAAGTTGCGATACTTCTGAACCGACACAGTCTTCGGCAAAGAAAACGCGATCGTTCTTGATTTCGGCTTTGCCGACGGCCGCGCCTTCGCCGCTTAGAACGACCGGTCCGTCGGCTTTGCCCGACAGTTCCTGAAGCTGCGGCACAGCGCGCAAATGTTCATAAACGGGCCGCAGGCTATATTTTGTCGCGTCGTAGGTCGTCCCTTTTTCTTCGGCCTTTTTCTTGTCTTTTAATGGGCGACCGAGATGCGATGCCAGAATGACCTTAGCTCCCTTATTGATTGCATACTCGATGGTCGGCAATGCCCCTTTGATACGAGTGTCGTCCTCGATGACACCGTTTTTTATCGGCACGTTAAAATCGACGCGAACAAAAACTCGCTTGCCCGTGATATCGACATCTTTGATCGTCTTTTTGCTCATAGAGCTCCTTTTTCTCTCAGGAATAAAATCCAATTGCGTAAGTATAACGAATATTAGCTGCGTACCGGAAAGACGCCCTGGGCGGTTCCGGAGCAGACTTTTTGAATTAGGAGCAATATTAAAATGAGAATTAAATCGATCTTCGCCGCAATGTTCGCCGTTGCAGTTTTTTGGACGTCGGCGTTTGCAGGTCAGGAAATGATGAAGCGCCAGGAGCCAACCATGACGGGAGCGCCGACGATGAAAAAAGCGGAACCGATGATGAAGAAGTCGGTCAGGAAATCGGGTGTGAAGAAAAAACGCGTGACCAAGAAATCTAAACGAAAGGCAGTTCGCCGAAGCGTGGCAAAATAAAAGTGAGAATGCCTTCAAGTCAAATTTGATCTAAGCTCCGTTAGGAGCGGCACGTGCTTTATTTCTCGTACTTAACGTGTCGCTCTTACAGAGCTTCAATGACTCTTTTGACCGCTCTTCTATAAACATTTGGCTCCCGCGGAAGCCGATCAAACTACTATTTCAACCCAACCTGCGATTTCGACATTATTTTGTCGTTTCTGAAAGAAAGGATGATCGATGTGTAATTCTCGCCTGACCATTTGTACACAGAAAACTTCGAACCGCCGCCGCTTGAACTGCTTATTTCGGTTCCGGTTCCGCCGAGAATGCGGTCGACCTCGTTCTTTGGCATACCGATCTTCAACTGATTATATTTCGCCATCGTCAATACAGAGTTCGATTCTGTCGAAGGCGTAGCCGCCGGTCGGATGGAATTCGTAGGCGGTGGTGGTGGTGGCGGCGGGTCCTTTTTGCCGAGATTTCCAAGCCTCGGACAACCGCAGCCAAGGACCGCAAGGAGCAGAAATATCGCAGCCAGGTTCGACAAGTTTTTCATGATTTCCCAATAAATCTCAGACTTTCCCCAAAACGCAGCCGGCGTCCGGCGACTCAATCACCTAATGTTCAAAGGCCTTTAGCCGCGATGTATCGAACCAGGTCGCGGACGCGGCAGGAATAGCCCCATTCGTTGTCGTACCAGGCAAGTACTTTAATACATGTTCCGTCGATGACCTTCGTGTTTTCGGCATCGACGATCGACGAATTCGGATTTCCGCGGAAATCAATCGAAACGAGTGGCTCCTCTGAAAAGGCAAGAATTCCTTTAAGTTCCTCGTTTGCTGCATCTTTGAGTACTCGATTCACCTCTTCGGTCGAGGTTTCTTTTTCGACGTTCATCACAACATCGACCAGTGAAACGTTGGGTGTCGGGACGCGGACGGAGATTCCGTCGAATTTTCCCTTTAACTCAGGAATCACAAGAGCGACGGCCTTGGCCGCGCCCGTCGAGGTCGGGATCATCGAAAGCGCGGCGGCGCGTGCACGTCTTAGGTCCTTGTGCGGCAGATCCAAAAGCTGCTGATCGTTCGTGTAGCTGTGGATCGTATTCATCAAGGCGCTTTTTATGCCGAATTTTTCGTGAATGACCTTCGCGACCGGGGCCAGGCAATTGGTCGTACACGAGGCGTTCGAAACCACATTGTGGCCCGCAGGATCATACATATTCTCGTTGACGCCCAGAACGATAGTGACATCTTCGCCCTTTGCCGGTGCGGAAATTATTACTTTTTTAACGCTTCCACGCAGGTGTTTTGCCGCGTCTTCGGCTTTGGTGAAGCGGCCGGTCGATTCGATCACGATCTCGGCCCCGACCGATTCCCAATCGATAGCTCCCGGGTCCTTTTCGCTGAACACCTTGAATGAATCGCCATCGACGCTTATCGTGTCGCCTTCCGCCTTGATATCATGGTCGAGATTCCCCATGATCGAGTCATATTTCAGCAGGTGCGCCAGAGTCTTTGTGTCGGTCAGGTCGTTTACCGCGACGAAATCAATGTCGTCACTGCCCAGGCACGTGCGCATAACGTTCCGGCCGATGCGTCCAAATCCGTTTATACCGACTTTGATACCCATTTTATTTAAACTTTCCTCCGTAAAATCATTGTATGAAAATACTCACTATAGCCT
>CADEEU010000088.1 GCA_902826385.1 uncultured Acidobacteriota bacterium
AAATCTATTTTCAATTAGGGTAATATTCGCCTGTAGATGGCGGATAAACATCCTATTCAATCCGATGCAGCCGTAACGGAATCTGTAAAGCTCTCCTCGCTGGAGCCCGGGGCCGAGGTGCGCGTCGCATCGGTTAAGGGCAGCGGTCCGGTAAGCCGGCGTCTTCAGGAAATGGGCGTCGTGCCGGGCGTTTCGATCCGCGTAGTAAAGAACGCTCCGTTCGGCGATCCGTTCGAGATCAGATTGCTCGGATACAGTCTTGCGATCCGCCGCAGCGAGGCGGAGCTGGTCGAGGTGATCGCCTGAGCAGTGTCGCCGTCAAACGATCATCCGCTGCCGACGGGGCTGATTCGCCCTCGCTTTTGTCGGTAGCCCTTGCCGGCAATCCCAACGCCGGTAAAACAACCCTTTTCAATTTTCTAACAGGATTAAAACAAAAGGTCGCTAACTATCCGGGAGTGACGGTCGAATCGCGTTCGGGTTTTTGGCGAACCGATGACGCTACGTTTTCGGTTATCGATTTGCCCGGGCTGTACAGCCTTGAAACGACTTCGATAGACGAATCGATCGCGAGGGACGTTATCAAAGGCGAGGTGGAAAGGCTCGGCCGCCCGGACGCGATCGTTGCGGTTGTAGATTCGACAAACCTCGAGCGAAATCTTTATCTGGTTACGCAGCTTTTCGATTACGGCGTTCCGGTAGTTGTCGCGTTGACAATGATCGACGTTTTCGAGAAGCGAAAACATGAGATCGACACGGAAAAGATGTCACGGCTGTTGGGCGTTCCCGTGGTTGCGGTAAACGCGGCAGACCATCGCGGCCGCGAGGAACTGGCGGATGCGGTAAGCTCGGTCGCAGGCACATGCCCGGAATATCCAGAGCTCGCTTCTGCCGAAAACGAGAATGCTCGCATTTTTGTTCGATACGCTTTTATCTCGAAAGTGGTGCAGGAAACAGTTCGGCACGGCGACCCCGAAGCCCATCGATTTTCTGAAAAGGTCGACCGGGTTTTGACGCACAGATTTTTTGGTCTGCTGATTTTGCTGCTGGTACTTCTAGCGGTCTTTCAGATGATCTTTACCTGGGCAACCGTTCCGATGGACCTGCTGGAACAGGGGTTCGGGGCCCTTGGTGATGCGGTTCGCGGCGGGCTGCCGGAAGGAATGCTGTCTGATTTGATAGTGGACGGCGTGATCGCGGGCGTGGGCGGCATTGTGATCTTTCTGCCGCAGATACTGTTGTTGTTTCTGTTTATTTCGATTCTCGAAGACACGGGCTACATGTCCAGAGCCGCGTTTATGATGGACAAGCTGATGAGCCGCGTCGGGCTGCATGGCAAGGCGTTTTTGCCGCTGATGAGCAGCTTTGCGTGTGCGATTCCCGGGATAATGGCTACGCGGACAATCGAAAATTCTCGCGACCGGCTGGCGACGATAATGATCGCACCGATGATGAGCTGCTCGGCGCGGCTGCCGGTTTACACGCTGATGATCGCCGCGTTCTTTGCGGGGCAAACGGTGTTTGGATTTGTCTCTCTAGGAGCCGTGTTGATGCTTGCGATGTATATTTTGGGAATCCTCGTCGCGATCTGCGTGGCGTTTATTCTCAAGAGGACATTGCTGAAGGCGGAGCCTGCTCCGTTCGTGATGGAGCTGCCGCCCTATCGTCTACCGAACCTTCGGACAATAACGCAGAACATGCTCACACGGGCGTGGTTGTTTTTGAAACGAGCGGGCACCGTGATCTTAGCGATCTCGATCGTTCTGTGGGCGCTGATGTACTTTCCGAGGCCGGTCGCTCAGCCGGTTTCGTCGGGCGAGAGCCACGAAACCACGCGGCTTCAGAACAGTTATGCGGGACAATTGGGCCACGCGATCGAGCCGATCATTCAGCCGCTAGGTTACGACTGGAAGATCGGCGTCGCATTGATCGCGAGTTTTGCGGCGAGGGAAGTTTTGGTTTCGACGCTGAGCATAATCTACAATGTCGGCAAGGACGAGAATGAAGAATCGGAAACGCTGATCGGCGCCGTTCGGGATGCTAAGAAAGCGGACGGCACTCCGGCATGGACTCCTTTAACGGCCTTGAGCCTGATGGTTTTTTTCGTACTTGCGATGCAATGCATGTCCACGGTAGCGGTCGTGCGACGCGAGACCAACTCATGGCGGTGGCCGGTGTTTATGGTAGTTTATATGACGGTGCTTGCTTATCTGGGAGCGTTTTTAACGTATCAAGGCGGCCGTTTGCTGGGATTTGAGTAGAGGGAAAAATTCTTTCCGAATAAGTGATAGGTAACTTTTATCGTAGGTGTAGCCGATTGTGCAGGATATCATCGCAGCAGTAATAATTTTCGCCGCCGTGGTATTTGTCGCGCGCGGTGTTTACGCTAGGGCCAAATCGTTTTCGCCAAAGTCGGGCTGCGGTCACGACTGTGGATGCTCGTCCAAATCTTCGTTTAAGAATCACCAAGCCGCCTCTTGAACAACGACAACTCATTTCTTACTGCCGGCGTGCGGGCGATGTTTCTTTCGACGCTCGCGTTTTTTCTTGCTAACACTCTCGTAAAACAGGTCTCGCATATTCCGGCGATGGAAGTCGTGTTTTTTCGCTGCTCCATCGCGTCGGTTTTTTGTTTTATCGGGCTCTACCGTGCCGGTGCGGACTGGAAAGGATCGAACAGAAAGCTGCTGTTTCTTCGCGGTTTTTTCGGGACCACCGCGTTGTTTCTATTTTTCACCACTTTACAAAATATACCGCTCGCTTCGGCGATGACGATTCAATATTTGTCGCCGATCTTTACCAGCGTGATCGCAATCTTTTTGTTGAGCGAAAAAGTGCGTTCGCTCCAATGGCTGTTCTACGCGATCGCTTTTTCAGGCGTGCTTTTGATCGAACGTTTCGACGCACGGATATCTCCTTTCTTTCTCGCTATCGGTGTAATCTCGGCGTTTTGTTCCGGCGTTGCGTATAACCTCGTTCGCAGTATGCGCGGAACCGAGCATCCGCTGACCATCGTTTTGCATTTCCAGCTTATCGGGGCGATCGCGGGTTTGATAAGCCTTTTCTTCGAATGGAAAACGCCGCAGGGTTCGGATTGGATCTATCTGATCCTGATCGCGGTATTTTCGCAGCTTGGGCAGATATTGTTGACAAGCGCGCTTCAGAAGGAAGCGGTGGCGGGCGTGGCGATCGTAAACTACACAGGCCTGGTTTATGCGCTTCTTGTGGGATCGATTTGGTTCCAGGAGACTCAATCGACCGAGGCGTTCGCGGGAATGCTTTTGGTTGTGCTCGGTGTTTTGCTTAGCGTGTTTTATAGTAAGCGGATGCGTGATTTGGAAAAGATCGAGTCGACGATTAGCTGACCTTTTGCCAAACGCTGAGTTCTTATGAGCGTACCGATCCGGGCTGTTGTTATTAGTATTAGCGACACGCGCAGCGATAAGGACGATGTTTCGGGCATCGCGCTTGTCGATCTTCTCAACGCTGCAGGTGTGGAGTCTGCCGAAAAACTGATTGTTTCGGACGACCTTGAAGGACTGACGAAAACTTTAACGCAACAATCGGCACGGGCGGACGTCAATTTAATAATGACAACCGGCGGAACGGGATTTTCGCCTCGCGACAATACGCCGGAGGCGACAATGGCCGTCGTCGATAAAGAGGCTCCGGGCCTGGCCGAAGCGATGCGTCGCGAGACGGCTGCGAAAACTCCCCTTTCGATACTTTCGCGAGGTGTTTGCGGCAGTCGCGGCGATGTTCTTATCATCAACCTTCCAGGTTCGCCGAAGGGAGTGAAAGAATGCTTTGAAGTGATCAGGCCCGTGCTGCAGCACGCGATAGATCAACTGGCAGGCCTCGGGAAACATCATTAGGAACAACAGAATCATGCAGGAAGAATGGGTCAGCGGCAAAGCTCAAATATCGGTCGGCGGCGAACCGCTCGACATAAGTTTTACTGTTCCGGCAAACCCGGTAAAGCTGACGCGGATGCTGCCGGTTTTTCAGGGCATGTCCGACAATTTCAATAATCTCGGCATCGCCGGTTTACAGGCGCAGGGAAAGTCTATTTCGTGCAAAGAAGGTTGTGCGGCCTGTTGCCGCCAGCTTGTGCCGGTTTCCGAAGCCGAAGCGTTCGATCTTCGTCACCTGATCGAAGAAATGCCCGACGAGCTGCGATCCGAGATCAAGCGCCGATTTTCCGACGGAGTTGAAAAGCTGAAGGACCTGCAGTTTTTCGAACGTTTCGCTGCCGCTGCGGAAGGCGATGCGGAGCAGTATTCCGAGATGCTTCGAGAGTACTTCGGGTATTGGATCGACTGCCCTTTTCTTGAGAACGAATCATGTTCTATTCATAAAAATCGTCCCGTTGCGTGCCGCGAATATCTGGTAACTTCGCCGGCTGAACGCTGCAGTTCTCCCACAGGCGACGGCGTTGAGAACGTCCTGCACGCTTTGCGAGTCAAGGACACACTCATAACCGTTTCTCGAAACAACAGGCCTGCGGAACTGCCATATGTGCCTATGATCCAGGTGCTTGAATGGACGGAAGATCGAGCCGATTCGTCGCCCGAAGCAAGCGGGGGAGAATGGATGCAGGCCTTTCTCCGGCAGCTAATGGAGCTAAGCCGCACGGCCGCGTCTGACCGGCAATCTTGAATTACAAAATGAAACGGACCAGTATAATCCTCACGGCGATGCTGTGGTTGTCGCTTTTTTCTTTCGACGGTTTTGTCCGGGCCCAGACCGCCGCACCTGCTAAGGCCCCGGCCGCGGTCAAAGCCGAGAAGTTTTTTCAAACGGAATTGTATTTCGGGCGCTCAAAGCCGGACGGCTCGATCGTGACCGACGACGAGTGGAAAAGTTTTTTGGCGGAGGTGGTGACGCCAAAATTTCCGGACGGTTTTACGAACCTTAGCGGCCGTGGACAGTATCGCGACAAAAACGGAAAGATAGTCTCGGAGCCGAGCGAAGTACTGATCGTTTTGTATCCGAGCCGTTCGAAAAATATAAGCCGCTCAAAGATCGAAGAGATCCGGGCGGCTTATGTAAAAAGATTCGATCAGGAATCAGTGCTGCGGGTCGATCTGCCTAAAACCGTTCGCGTTTCGTTTTAACGGCGCATCGACATCTGGATAAAAGCGGACGCATCGTCCTTTAATTTCTTCAGCGAATTTTTCTCAATGTACATCATGTGTCCGGCTTCGTAGTAGGCGAACGAAACGTTTCGCCTCAATTGCGGGTCCAGGTTCATTGCCGAAACGGTGTACTCGGCCGCGTAAAAGGGCGTCGCCATATCGTAATAGCCTTGTGCCAGAAATATCTTCATATACGGATTTTTCGCCATCGCGTTTTTCAGCGGAATGCTCGTGTCTGCGTAGGCGTTGTTCGTATTCCAATTCCACGGCGAACTTATCCCGCCGCCAAGAATGTAGTATTCGACATCCGACTTGTAGCCAAGCTCGCCGCGAACGTAGGAGTTAAAAGCGGCCGTGTAGGGCGTTCTGATGGCGGACATGCTTGGGTCCATATCTGGGCCGTCACCGGCGGCATCGCGGTCGATGCCTTTGAACCGGCTGTCGAGCCGGCCGGTGCTTCGTCTTTCGTTTCGCAACAGCTCTTTGTTGAACTCGCCAAGTTCGACGCGGAAATTATTTCGCTCGATGAAATCCGCGCTCAGTCCGCTGTACATGCTGAATTTTGCGGCGAGAGCAGAACGCTCTGTTGTCGAGAGGCTGTCGATCCGCAGCATCGCGGGCATATATTCGTTTGCCGCAAACTGCCGCGATTCCTGTGCAACCTGTTCCACCGATTTGGCCTGCATCTGCGGCGGCAATCTCTTGTGATACCAGGCCGTCACCGCGTAAGAGGGAAGTATCAGTACAAGCGGCAGGTCGTTGTTGTCGGCAAATCTGATCGTCTGAAAGTTCATCACGGTCGATACGAGCAATATGCCGTTAAGGCCGATGCCGCGTTCGAACAGGTGATTTGAAAGTCCGGCGGCCCGCGTAGTGCCGTAGCTTTCGCCGACCAGAAACAGCGGCGACGACCAGCGTTCGTTGCGGCCGAGATACATCCTTATAAACTCGCCGACCGAGTCGATGTCACCGTTCACGCCGAAGAATTTGCCGGCAAGTTCAGGTTTCGCCGCACGCGAATAGCCCGTTCCGACCGGATCGATAAACACCATATCGGTTTCGGTCAGCCACGTGTGCTCGTTGTCCACTAATTCATACGGCGGCGGCGGCATCAGGCCGTCATCAAGCATTTTGACGCGGCGCGGTCCGAGTGCCCCGAGATGAAGCCACACCGACGCCGACCCGGGCCCGCCGTTGAATGAGAACATCAGCGGACGTCCGGCCGGCGGATTATCCAGCGTGTAGGCCATGTAAAAAATACGTGCCTCGGTATCGCCGGACACCGAATTCTTTATCGGCATGAATCCAGTCGTCACCGTGTAATTCAGAGTGCGCGAACCCGCTCGGACCGAGCGTTTTACGACTGACGGAGGTTCTTCGCGTTCCGGCGTTGCAGATGGTCGGGGCTGAGGCTGCGGAGTTTCCGCCGGCCGCGGCGTAAGCGCGGGCGTTTGAAAGAGCATCAGGAATGAAAGAAAGAATGTAGCTAACATAGGGCTATTCGAACTAGCGATCGATTTGAACTCTGCGGCTTTTCTTTGCGTGAAATCAATGAAGATATCTCACGCAAGCTCGCGGAGCACGCAAAGGATGAAGAAAGACAACAGCGATTACTTAATGACCTCGCTTGCGACCACTCCGTTGATTATCGTGCCGGTGCAGTGCGTCGTAAATTCGAAAGGATCGCCATCGTACATCGCGATGTCAGCGTCCTTGCCGACTGCGATCGAGCCGACGCGTTGGTCGATGCCGAGGATCTTTGCAGCGTCGATCGTTATCGATGCAAGAGCGTCGCGCTGTGACAGTCCGTTCGCGGCGGCCATCGCGGCTTCGAACAGGACGATGCGCGTTTTCGGCACATAGCTTTCATAGCCGCTCTGCAAAGCGACCGGAATTCCCGCGGCACGAAGCTTCGAAGCATTTTCGAGCGAGAGGTTCGCACGCTCGCCGCCGGGCCGAGCCATCGAGGCGTGAACGATAACGGGGAAGCCGGACGCTTTGATCTCGTTTGCGATCAGGTGTCCGTCGGCCGCTCCGTCAAGCACGATTTTGATGTTGAACTCTTTTGCGATCCGAAGTGCGGTAAAAATGTCCTGCGAGCTTTCGGCGGTGATCAACAGCGGAATCTCACGCTTGATGACGCGGGCCATGATTAGAGATTTTAGGTCTTTCGGTTGTTCCGTTTTGGTTAAATTCTCTTGGGCCTTTATCAACTCGGCACGCAGCATCGACGCCTGTTTGGCTCGAGTTCCGGGCGAGCGGCCCTGAGCGTTAGCGCCGGAGCCAAGCGTAACCGCGATCATTGCGGTCGGGACGATCGTCGCTTCATCGACATTCTTGCCCCATGTTTTGGCGATCATCGTTTGACCTGACGCCAGGGCACCTGGCTGGTGTCCCGTGTGGATCGTCGTTATGCCGTACTGCCGTGCGACCTCGACCAGCCTTTCCTCGGCGTTGTAGGCGTCCGTCGCCCGCAGCTCCGGCTGGAACGTGCCGCCGCCGTCGAGACCCATCTGATCATGCGGCTGGTTTAAGTAACCGTTCAAACCGATCACGGTATGCGCGTCGATCAACCCGGGCGTCACGACCTTGGCCGAGAAGACGCGGTAGTTCGAGGGAATACTTACCGTCGATGCAGGGCCGACAGCTTCGATCTTGCCGCCTTTGATAAGAACGACACCGTCCTTAATCGGGTCGCCGGCCATCGTCCATATGGTCTCGCCTTTGATTGCTATCTGTGCGTTTGTATTTACCGCAGAGACACAGAGGCACAGAGAAACCAATGTAAAGATCCCCAGACCACACTGCTTCAAGCTCTTTTGAAAGCTCCTGTATTTCTGTGTCTTTGTGGTTAATAATTCTTTCGTCATTAGTTTCCACCTCCCAGGTCTCCGTCGAAGCAATTGATGTGTGCGAGAGTATCGCCGTCATCGGACGCTCCTTTGCCGCCCGTTGCATAAACGCGGTCCTTCGGGTCGGATCGGTCGAACACCTTTTTGCCCTCGATCCAGGTTTGCTCGATGTGGGAGTAGACGCTCAGAGGTTCGCCAGACAGGACGATAAAGTCGGCATCCTTTCCGTCTTCGAGCGAGCCCACGCGGTCCTGCAGATCGAGCATGATAGCGTTCGCCATCGTCATTCCGTACAGAGCCTTGTCGCGGCTCATTCCAGCCCGAACGGCCAGCCCGGCCGAGCGAAGGAACCAGCGCGAATCGGTAACTCCATCGTCGGTGTGAAATCCGACCAGCCCGCCGGCTTTCTCCAACGCGACGCCGTTCTTAAAATCGACATCCATCGTTTCGAGCTTTCCGCCCGGAGCGTCGATCATGATGATCGACGACGGAGCTTTGGCTTTCGCGATCTCGTCCGCGACCTTCCACGCTTCCGAAACGTGCTGCAAGACGATGCGGAAACCGAATTCTTTCGAAAGCCGCAGGGCGGTCATAATGTCATCGTGTCGGTGGGTGTGGAAATGCACCATTCGTTTACCTTCAAGCACCTCGACGAGAGCTTCCATCGCCAGATCGCGAGGCGGAAGCTTCGTTTTATCGTTTCCGGCTTTAGCGATCTTGTCTTTGTATTCCTGGGCTTTGATGAACTGCTCGCGTACCAGGGCGGCCGATTTTGCTCTTGTGCCGGGGAAACTGCCGCCGCCGGAGCGAATGGAGTTGGTTCCGTTGGCAAACTTGATCCCGCCCATGTACTTTCCGGCTTTGTCCAGAATCAAAAGGTCTTCGATCTTTACCGGATTGTCACGAAGCTTTAGGTAAAGCGTTTGTCCGCTGTCGAGATGGCCCGAACCGGGCATGATATTGGCGGTCGTTATGCCGCCGGCCTGAGCGCGTTGAATGCTGGACGCACGTGGATTCAGGCTATCAAGGATTCGGACATCCGGTTGTATCGGCGAGGTTGAATCCGCACCGGCGGGTCCGCCGATGTGACTGTGAGTGTCGACAAGGCCTGGCATGATCACCTTGCCGGCCACGTCGATAGTTTGTACATCCGAGGACAATCGAACCGTTCGGGCGTCGCCGACCGCGGTTATCTTTCCGTTTTGGACCAAAAGGATGCCCTGTTCAATTGCGGCTCCGCTGATCGTAATTATGCGTGCGTTTATGAAGGCTGTAGGACGCTGCTGTCCCAAAACCGTACACAAAGATGCGAGAACGGTAATCGACAATACTAAAACGTATCTAAACATTCTTCTCCTTTTTCTAGCTGTCTGCGAATGAAATTGCGGGACCTGTATCTAGCTAAAGTGCAATGAAATGCATGACATGTCAAGGACGACAGGTCTGGAATACGGCGCGTTATCGGCGTTCCCCGACAGAAAGTGTTGAAACGGTAAGATACGCCTCCAATTAATTCTCTTCAAAGGTTTTAGCACCCTCTCTCACAGTCAAATTCCGTCAAATTGAACGATTTTTCGGGAACAAAAGGGCACAATGAACGTATCTACATTATGAGCCAGGCAGTACCGTGCTCAGGTCTGTTAGGTCTTATACTAAAAATAATTGAAAAATATTCCGCAAAACGTCGGAATTTACTCCGTCAAGCTTTCGGCACACCGTTTGCTCTTCTGTAAAGGCAGCAGAGACCGTTGTTCTGGACCCAGGACGGACAGAACAAGGAGGTAACAGGCATAATGACAAAGAATACTAAAATCAAGGTTATCAAGCGTTCCGACGCCACGCAGGCGGTTCAGCTTAAGCCCGCAAAGGCGGATAAGCGTAATGCGGCACGTGACATGGTATCGAACGTTAAAAATTGGGTAACCGACTTCCAGTCGCGTAAGCGCGACGAAACAAAAGCGGCGATCGAGAAATTTTTGATCAAGCCGCAAACGAGCGAGGTTTAGGTACCACCCCTCAAATTCCGTCCTGAAACTTCGGGGCAGCCTTTTTTGGCTGTCCCTTTTTATTTCCTACGGCCATCAAGCCGTTGAAAATTTGGCATTTGCCCGACTTCATTGCTATCCTAACGGCGTTCCATAAAATTTCTGAATTGGGTATGAAGGACAAAATTGCTGTTGTCACGGGTGCGAGCAGCGGCATCGGTCGTGCTGTATCGTTAAGATTTGCGGCCGATGGTGCGACCGTCGTGGCCGTCGGGCGAAATCAGGCCGAGCTTAGCAGCCTGCGGGACGAAGCTCGCCAATTTGAAGGCGTCGTCAAGCCGCATTTGGCCGATGTGACGGAAACGTCGCAGATGGATCGATTGGTTACAGAGACTATCGAGTTTCACGGTAAGATCGACATTCTGGTGAATGCCGCTGGGATAATCAAAAATGGGTCGATCGAGGATACGACGCTCGATGACTGGGACAAGATGATGAACGTAAATCTGCGTTCGCTGTTCTATTTGACGCAAAAAGTGGTGCCGCATCTCGTCGCATCGAAGGGGAACATCGTCAATGTCTCAAGTGTTACCGGGTTGCGTGCGTTCCCGAACGTGTTGGCTTATTGCGTTTCAAAAGCGGCAACCGATCAGTTGACGCGGTGCTCCGCGTTGGAATTGGCCCCAAAAGGTGTCCGTGTGAATGCGGTCAATCCTGGCGTAGTCGTAACGAACCTCCATAAACGAGGCGGCATGAGCGAGGAAAATTACGAGACATTTGTAGCGAATGCGAAAAACACTCATCCGCTGGGGCGTGCGGGGACGCCTCAGGAAGTCGCGGACCTGATCGCTTTTTTGGCTTCCGATAAAGCGGGTTGGATCACCGGAGCCAGTTACCCTATCGACGGCGGCCGCGGCCAGACGTGCGCCAGATAAAGATCAGTGAAGATAAAGCTGCTGCCAAGTACGTTCGAAAAAGACGGTGCAGCCTCCGGGCGGCAGCATCTAACTACGCTTATCGTCGACGATCTAATTTCGTTCGACGCCGGAAGTTTGGCGATGGCCTGCAGTGACGAGCAGCGGTCGTCGATCCGTGACATCGTGATAAGCCACGC